>RFSU01000280.1 GCA_009923795.1 Sphingomonadaceae bacterium | reverse complement strand
GTATTTTGCCCTTTGATGATGTTGCCGTTGCGCGGGAGTGTGCAGCATGAGTGCGCTTTGGACGGCGGCCGAACTGGCGCTTGCAACGGGTGGACAGGCAAGCGGCGATTTTGCGGGAACAGGTCTTGCCTTTGACAGCCGTGAGGTTGGCCCCGGTGATCTGTTCATCGCGCTCAAAGGGGAAATGACGGACGGTCATCGGTTCGTCGACGGCGCTTTTGCGCAGGGAGCGGCGGGCGCGATTGTCTCCACCCCAGTTGATCACCCCCATATCTTGGTCAAGGATACGACGGCGGCGCTCAATGCCTTGGGGGTTGCTGCGCGCTTGAGAACATCTGCGCGCATTGCAGGCGTCACGGGATCGGTTGGAAAAACGAGCACGAAAGAGGCGCTGGCCGCTGCCCTTGCCCGCGCCAATAAGGGGCCGGTTCATCGATCCGTCAAAAGCTATAATAACCACACTGGCGTCCCGCTGAGCCTTGGCCGCATGCCGGCGCAAACCCGCTTTGGTGTGTTTGAAATGGGTATGAACCATGCCGGCGAAATTGCCGAGCTGACCCGGATGGTGCGGCCCCATGTGGCCATGATCACGGCCATTGCCCCGGCGCATATTGAAAATCTGGGCTCAATGGAGGCCATTGCCGACGCCAAGGGTGAGATTTTTCAGGGACTGGAGCCGGATGGCACGGCGATTGTGCCCTTTGACACGCCCTATCGGGATCAATTGCTTGCCCATGCCAAGGCCCATGCGCGCCAAGTGATTACCTTTGGCCGGAAAGAGGGTGCGGATGTGTTCGCACGCGATGTTCTGGTTGCCGATCATGGCACGATCATCATGGCGAGCCTGCCGGGCGCAGAGCTGACCTTCACGCTGTCTCAGCCTGGGGATCATTGGGTGTCCAATGCACTGGCGGTGCTGGCGGCTGTTCAAGCGCTGGGCGGCGATTTGGCGGCGGCCGGATTGGCGCTGGGCGAGATGGCGGGCATTGCCGGGCGCGGCGCGCGGCATCGCATTTCGGCCGGGGGCGGTGACGCCTTGCTGATTGATGAAAGCTATAATGCCAATTCCGCATCTATGGCGGCGACGCTGGCGGTTCTGGGGCGCGAAGAGGCGGCACGCCGGATCGTCGTTCTGGGCGAAATGCGGGAGCTTGGTGCGGACTCTGAGGCGCTGCATGCCGGGCTTGCCGATCCTGTTCTGGCCGCACAAGTCGACATCGCCCTGTTGGTTGGGCCGGGCATGGCGCCCTTGGCCAGCCGCCTGCAGGGCAAGATAGAGGTGCTTCATTTGGCCGATGCGCAATCGGCGCTGGAAGCGCTGAGTCCCATGCTGCGGGCGGGAGATGCAATTTTGGTCAAAGGGTCAAATGCCGTTGGGCTTGGCCACCTTGTGGCCGATCTGACGATGGGGGACGCGTAATGCTGTTTTGGATTGCCGAACAACTGGGGTTTCCCGGTATCCTCAACCTCTTGCGCTATCTGTCCTTTCGGACGGGTGGGGCGGTTGCAACCGCGCTGCTGATCGGTCTTCTCATCGGGCCACGCTTTATCGGCTGGCTGCGCGTGCGGCAGGGCAAAGGTCAGCCCATTCGGGCGGATGGCCCACAAACCCATCTGGCGAAGGTTGGCACACCCACAATGGGCGGGCTGATGATCCTGACGGCCATGTCGCTGTCGCTGCTGCTCTGGA
>RFSU01000279.1 GCA_009923795.1 Sphingomonadaceae bacterium | reverse complement strand
GGGTTAGCTCCGCAGCACCGCCCCCAGTTTCCCCGCAGCCGCCACAACCCGTTCGGCAATCGCCTTCAGATCCTCTTCTCCATAGCTTTTCTCAGCGGGTTGAAGCGTCACTTCGACGGCGAGGGATTTTTGGCCTTCTGGCACGCCTGCGCCAACGAATTGGTCGAATAGGCGCACGGCGGTGATATTGTCCTTATCCGCGCCCTTGAGGGTGCGCACAAGGTCTCCCGCTGCCAACTCTGTCGGCACGAGGAAGGCAAAGTCGCGCTTGACCGCTTGCAGGGCAGGCGGGGTGAAGGCCGGGCGCATGAATCCGCCGCCGCGTTTGGCGGGGATCGCATCCAGATGAATGCCACAAGCAACAACAGGCACGCCAATATCGAACGTCTTCAACAGGGACGGGTGTAACATGCCAAAGCTGGCAATTTGGTTCTTGGGACCAAGTCGCAGCGTCCCCGATTGGCCGGGGTGGTAAAGACAGCCTGCCTCTCCCATAACCGACAGATTATCGACCGGGGCGCCCGCTGCATTGAGAAGGGCAAGCGCGATGGATTTAGCATCAAAAGCATCAAAGCTTTGGGCCTTGCCGGACTGCCAGCTCCGTTGCACCTTTTCCCCCGCCAAGATGCAGACGATGGTAGGATGCTCGCCATCGGCCAGATAGCGGCGGCCCAGTTCAAACAGGCGCACGCTGGTCGCGCCGCGATCCAGATTGCGGCGGGCCGCCGAGAGGAGGCCCGGCAAGAGTGACGGGCGCATGACCTTCATGTCCTCACTGATCGGGTTGGCCAGCGTCCATGCGCCGCCGCCCACGGCCTCCGCCTCTTTTTCAGAGAGGAAGGACCAGGTGATTGCTTCATGCAGCCCAAGGGCCGCCGCCGTGCGACGCACGCGGCGCTCCATCTTTTGGGTGGCCGTTGCGGTGGGCCGTGCCACGCCTTCGGCACGCGGCAGCGGGGTGGAGGGCACATTATCAAGCCCGATGATGCGCACCACCTCTTCCACCAGATCGGCCGGGCCATCGACATCGCGACGCCATGTCGGCACAGTGACCTGCCAATCGGAAGAAACGGCAAAGCCCAGCGCAGTGAGGATCGCCTTTTGCTGATCTGCGGGCACATCGACACCGCCCAGACGGGCGCAGAGGCCCGTGTCATAAGCCAGCGTCTTTTGCGCCAAGGGCGGCGTTCCAGCGCGCACCATGTGAGAGGCTTCGCCGCCACAAATGTCGAGGATCAGGGCCGTTAGAATCGCAACGGCATCGTCGAGAAAGGCGGGATCCACCCCGCGTTCAAAGCGGCTGCGCGCATCAGAGGTAAGGGCGAGTGCCTGACCCGTTTTGGCAATGCGTTCCGGCGTGAAATAGGCGACTTCCAGCAGCATGTCGGTCGTCGTGTCGGAGCAACCCGAATGCTCCCCGCCCATAATGCCCGCAATGTCATGCACGCCCGCGTCATCGGCGATCATATATTCGTCGAGATAGCGGTTGTAGAGATCCGCGCCGATCTTGGGATCGAAGTGCTTGCTCTCCAGCGACACGCGCATGGGCGCAGGCGCACTGCCCTGCGCCGACAGCGAACCCGTGAGCAGCACGCTGGTGGCGGATACGTATTTGGTGAAGGAGGGAGTGAAGACGTACGCCGTGCTTGACATCTACGCCACTGTCTCTTATACACATCT
>RFSU01000278.1 GCA_009923795.1 Sphingomonadaceae bacterium | reverse complement strand
AACCGTGTGCGATTCTATCGCGGAGATTCTGCTTAAAACGGGCGAAGAGGGGGGAGGGCCAAATCCGGCGCGGGTCGTGAACATGGTGTTCGATGTTTTTGACAAGCAAGGCGCGGGACAATTGGCGACCTGGATGATTTTGTCGGGCAATGAAAATGCGCTCAACCCTGTCGTCGACGCCATTCATGAATTGATCGATGAAATCGGCCAAGGCCAACCCGACAAAACTATGCATGAAGATACACTCTCTCTCGTGCTGATGGCGATGGGAGATGCGCTTTTGGGGGAAGCATTGGCCCGCTCCTTGGGCGTGCCTCGGGACACTGCGCGCGATATCGCCACGCGGTTGCTTGCCGATTCCCCAAGGCTTGCTGGCCAGGTAAACTAACGGCATCTGGACAAACTGCCGCACCCTATTCGGCCAAAGCTTCCCATTTTCGCGGATTCGCCTAAAGGGAGCGAATGCATTTCCTTGATCAGGCCAAGATTTTTATCCGCTCCGGCGCTGGCGGCCCCGGCGCTGTGTCCTTTCGTCGCGAAAAATTCATGGAATATGGTGGCCCAGATGGCGGCAATGGCGGCAAAGGCGGCGACATTGTTTTTGAAGCGGTCGAAGGACTGAACACCCTCATCGACTTTCGCTATACCCAGCATTTCAAGGCACCGCGCGGCGCAAATGGCGCGGGCAGCAACCGCACGGGCGGCGGCGGGGATGATCTGATCATCAAAGTGCCCGTTGGCACCCAGATTATTTCTGAAGACCGTGAACATGTGCTCGCCGACTTTACCGAGCCCGGCAAACAAGTCGTGTTCCTGCGCGGGGGAGATGGGGGCCGGGGCAATGCCAGCTACAAAACCTCAACCAACCGTGCCCCGCGTCAACACGGCATGGGCTGGCCGAGCGAAGAAATGTGGGTTTGGCTGCGGCTAAAACTGCTGGCCGATGCAGGCCTAGTCGGCCTGCCCAACGCCGGTAAATCGACCTTCATCAATGCGGTCACCAATGCCAATGCAAAGGTGGGAGCTTATCCCTTTACAACGGTGCGCCCGCAATTGGGCGTTGTCAGCCATAAGAACCGCGAACTCGTGATTGCTGATATTCCCGGCTTGATTGAGGGCGCGGCCGAAGGCGCTGGTATTGGCGACCGGTTTCTGGGTCATATTGAACGCTGCCGGGTACTTCTACATCTGGTCGATGCGTCGGGCGATGATCCGGTCGGGGCCTATCGTGTCGTGCGCAAGGAGCTGGAAAATTACGGCGCTGATCTGACCGAAAAGGCAGAAGTCATCGGGCTCAACAAAATAGATGCCATTGACCCGGCCGAGCTCAAGAAGATTGCGACCAAGCTGAAACGCGCCAGCAAGGCGGAGATATTTCTTTTGTCCGGTGCCAGTGGCGAGGGCATTCCCGCTGTGTTGGATCGGCTGATTGAGGCCGTTGGCCCCGCCGCCAAGGCGACGACCGGGCAAGAAGGGGAGGAAACGGGGTGGTCTCCGCTTTAGACGCCGGGAATTGCCCGCGCCTTGTCGTCAAAATCGGCTCGTCGCTGCTCGTCGACTCTAAAGGGGCTGTCCGCCGCCCTTGGCTTGAAACTGTTGTGGCAGATATCGCCGCTCGCCGAAAAGCGGGGCAGCAGGTCATCATCGTCTCGTCCGGTGCCATTGCGCTTGGCGCCCGCCGTTTGGGCCTGCCCAAGGGCGGCCGTGCCA
>RFSU01000277.1 GCA_009923795.1 Sphingomonadaceae bacterium | reverse complement strand
CTCGACAAAATGTGGATGATGTTTGGTCATTGCGTCATTGGGCATTTTGTTGGGGCCGCGACCATTGGTGCGCTGATCCTGTCATGGTGGCGACCGTCACGCGCCCCTTTCAACCACGGATTTGTGCATTTTATTGCGATATTTGCTGTGACAGCAATCGCGACGACGCTTATCTTTTCGGATAACGGCAATGGCGGCTGGCCAACCTGGCAGTTGCTTCCCTTTCTTGTCTGGACGGCAATCGCCTTTGGCGTTCGGGGAACAGCCGTCATGCTGGCCGCAATTTTCTTCATTGCGCTATACGAAACAGGCGTCATCTGGATGCCTGGCGGAACGGCGTCTGCCCATATGTCTGGGCATATGTGGATGGTCCAGCAGTTCCTGGCTACAAAAGCCCTGACAATGCTGCTGCTGGCAGCAGCGGTTGATGAGCTTCGGTCTCAGGCGGAATTGAAACGGCGAGATCTGATGTTGCGCGAGGGCGCCACAGGCATATTCCGTTGGACATTCGGGTCTAATCAGGTCGAATGCGACGATACCTTGTTGCGTCTTCTTGGCACGCCGCCCGAGCATGCACCAAAACGCCTGCAAGATTTGATTGCCGTGCTGCATCCAGACGATCAATTGCGCATCCTGACGACCTATGAGGATTGCGCGCGCAATGGCACGGAAATCTCTACGACGACGCGGGTCATGTCAAAGGACGGCCAGAGCCGCACGCTCAACGTTCGTGGGCGATGTGTTGAGCACCCAACGGGTAATTCGGCATTTGAAACAGGGGCCGTGGTCGACATAACGGAACGATCCAAACTTGAACGCCGATTAATTGAGGCAGAACATATCTATCGCGCCGTTTTCGAACAGGCGGGCGTCGGCGTGGCCTGCCTATCGCTCAAAGGAACATTCTTAGAGGTGAATGAACGATTTTGCGATGTTACAAGCAGGCCAAGTGACCAGCTTATCGGTCTAAATTGGGTGGACATCGCGGATAATCCTGACTGGGAAGAAGCCAAGAGTGAATTTGGCGAGTTGTTGAATTCTGGCAAGGGCCATTTTCGGGTTGAGAAAAGCTATACCGACCCCCAACGTGGCCCTGTTTGGGTCGATATGAGCGTCACTCTCGTCCACGATGCACGCCAAAACGCGCTCTTTTACCTAGCCATCATGCAGGATATTACCGACGGAAAGACAGCGGAAGAGCGGGCTCAACTCCGGGCAAATGAGCTTGAAACTGTGCTCGATGCCGTACCATCGGTCATTTGGATGGCCCAAGACCCTGATTGTGCCAATATCATTGGCAACCGCTTTTCAGCGGACATCCTTCGGATGACGGGGCCAGATGGAGTGGAGAGCGTTTCTCCCTCGCTCAAGTCAGAAAATTATAAGGTTTATAATTCAGAGGGCAGAGAATTGCAGGAGAACGATCTCCCCGTGCAACGGGCCGCGCGGGGAGAAACTGTCCGTAATTTTGAAGAACGAATCCTATTCCAAGATGGCCAATCTATCCATTTATTGGGCAATGCCAGCCCATCGTTCAATCCAGCGGGCCAGGTCCGTGGGGCGGTCGCAGCCTTTATCGACATTACCGAGCGCAAGCGCGCCGAAGCGCGAGAACGCCTTTTATCGCGAGAGGTTGACCATCGATCAAAAAATGTTCTCGCCGTCGTGCAGGCCATTATCCAACTGACAGAAGCAACCAACATGAAGGCATATCGGAGACGGATCACAGGGCGTATTCAAAGCCTAGCCCGGACCCATAGTCTGCTTGCT
>RFSU01000276.1 GCA_009923795.1 Sphingomonadaceae bacterium | reverse complement strand
TCCAACGAGTGAGCGGCCGATCTGGAAGGCGAACAGGCCAAGTTCAACGAACCCCAAGTCCAAAACGCCATAGGCTTCGGGCAAAGCCATCGCGGTCCAGCCTTGTTCTTCGGCTATGTACTAATAAGGTTAGAAACTGACACGATTGTTCCAGTAAAAGGAACAAAGCCTCTGTCGAAATGCGCGCTTCGAACACGCGGCGGGGATTTCTATCGAACGGCAAATTTTTTGTCTTTGTTTGCCATCAGCGCAGTACGATCAACCTGGGGGATGCCCACCGGATTGCCGATCTGGCAGTATTTCAGGCTCTGCTGCATCGCCACAGAACGCGGCAGATCGAGTGACTGCCATATGGCTTTGATCGAGCCAGCAGTCGCCGCGGGCGGCTTTGCAGCAACGGTCGTAGCCAGTGCACGCGCGCGCGGCCACAGTTCTTCCAGCGTGGTGATTTCGGACACAATCCCGATTCGCATCGCGGTACCAGCACCAATCCGCTCATCATTGCCGAGCAACACCATGCGCAGCACATCCTGCAACGGCATCTTGTAGGTCATGCCGATCGGCTCGAGCGCGCTGGTCATCCCATAAGTGACATGCGGATCAAAGAAGGTCGCCTCTTCAGAGCAGATAACGATATCGGCTTCGTTGAGCCAATAAAAGGCCCCGCCCGCCGCCATGCCGTGCACTGCGGCAACAATGGGTTTCCAACAATTCATTGATTTTGGTGCGAGATATTTGCCCGGGTCTTCGCAATGCCAGATATTGTCGAGATCGACTACGGGCTTGCCTTCACTGGGCCCCTTCACATCGACGCCGGTGCTCCATGCCTTGCCGGGGGCCGCGCGCAGGACGCAGCAGTGAATGTCGTCTTCGTCGGCAATCCATTTCCACAAATATTCAAATTCATCGAGCATGCGCCGGTTGAAACTGTTCATTGCTTCAGGACGGTTGATCGTAATCGTGGCGATATGATCAGCGACATCGACAAGGATCGTTTCATATTGCATCTTTCGCTCCTGCGGTGCATCCGCTTGGTTGACCTAGTTATATAACTGGCTATGGCACAGCCATGGCAATCAGGACAAGCCTTTGCGATGAACTTTGATCTTTCTGATGAACAGAAAATGCTGGCAGAGCAAGCGCGCGCTTTGCTTGCTGAGCGCTCGCCCTATGATCATCTGCGCAAACTGATCGATCAGGGTGCAGAATGGGATGAGCCTCTGTGGCGTGAGCTGGTGACCATGGGCTTTCTCGGCGCGAATATTCCGGAGGAATTTGGCGGGCTTGGCATGACCGCGCTTGATTTGGGCGTGATTGCGCGCAGGAGCTCGGGCGCGCCAATGCGGCGGTGCCGTTTTTCTCGTCGATTGTGCTGTGCGCGGATGCGATCCGTTTGGCCGGGAGTGATGCGCAGAAGGCGGAATGGCTGACCAAGCTGGCATCGGGCGAGGTGGTTGGCATATTGGCCTATGCAGAAGGGCCGGGGCCGAGCTTTGCGATGGGTGCTATGCTCGAGGACGGTAAACTCATTGGCAGCAAATTCCCTGTTGCCGATGCCGGAATTGCGGACATCGCCGTTGTGCTGGTCGCGGGGGGCGGGTTCGCGCTGGTGAGGCTCGATCAACCGGGAGTGAGGCGGACCAAGCTCGATAGTTTTGATCAACTGCGCGCGCATTACCGGATCGATTTTGACAGTGCGGAGGCGGAATCACTGCCCGGTACGGGCAAGCTCGCCACGCTGATGGACCGCGCCGCAGTGCAGGCGGCGTTTGAGGCGACGGGGGCCGCCGAAG
>RFSU01000275.1 GCA_009923795.1 Sphingomonadaceae bacterium | reverse complement strand
AAGGTATTCCCGCTCTCTGTGTTTCAATCGGTTTCGGGGCGTTTCATATTTTTGCACTTCCAGAGCACCACCGAAAAAGCTATGTTGATGCCGACGGGAGAATATGATGCGCACGGTTCTGACACAGGCAATAGTTGAAAGAGCCGCCGCGACCAATGGCATCGTCGAACTGCGGGATTCCCGTCTCAAAGGCTTGGTGCTTCGCGTTCAAGCCAGTGGCGTGAAATCATACTATTGTGAATATGGGCGCGGCAAAAGGATCTGGTTGGGCAGATCTGAAGTTTTGGGGCTGAGCGAGGCTCGAGAGGCCGCTCGCAAGACACTTGCAACAGTCTATCGGGGCCAAGATCCTGTTATGGAGCGGAGAGAAAAGAGATCCGTTTCGACTTATGGCGAATTCCTCGATATTCACTATGCACCATGGGCAGCAGTCAATCAAAAGTCGCACGTCTCGATTCTGAAGCGTATCCGCTCGACCTTCAGAACGTTTCTCAAAACGCCGCTACCGATGATCACCATGCTCGATGTTGAACGCTGGAGAGGGCAACGTGCTGCTAGCGGAGTAAAGCCAGCGACGATCAATCGAGATATTGTTGCCTTCAAGGCATCACTCAACCGTGCGGTTGATTGGGGCCTGATCGAGCAAAACCCAATTGCAAGATTGAAGAAGGCGCGCGAAGACAAGGCGGCGAAGGTCAGATTTCTTAACTCAGACGAGGAGCGCCGCCTCCGCGAGGCACTTCACGAGCGAGATGGACGCAAACGGGCCGAAAGGGACAATGCAAATCGATGGCGAAGCGAACGCGGTTATGTTGCCTTGCCGGATTTTCGAGCGGTCGACTTTGTTGACCATTTAACACCAATGGTACTGTTGTCCTTGAACACAGGGGTTCGGCGCGGTGAACTTTTTGCGCTTACCTGGAGCAATGTCGATATCGATCAAGCTTTCATTACTATTGGAGCGAGCTCTACGAAAACAAGTAAAACCAGACACATACCGCTCAACGAAGAAGCCGTGGAGACGCTGGCATCTTGGAAAAAGCAGTGCGATCGCAATGCGATTTTGGTTTTCGAAAATGATAGCGGCGAAAGTTTCGACAATGTGAATTCGTCTTGGCGGCGACTGCTGAAGGATGCTTCGATTGAAGCATTCCGATGGCACGACATGCGCCATCATTTTGCATCCCGTCTCGCAATGGTCGGGGTTGATCTTAATACGATAAGAGAGCTGCTAGGTCATAGCGATTATGCCATGACACTTCGTTATGCGCATCTTTCGCCGGAGCAGAAACGAAGCGCAGTCGCATTGTTGAACAAGTAGCACCAGTTGCTTTCGGGTGGTGACGGTAACGAGGTGGTCGTTGTTTTGGCCTATCTCGGAAGCTTGGGCTGTTGTGAACAGGGCTGCGCTAACTGCGGAAAGCGACATTCGCGGCTCGCACGATCGCCTGCTTTGTTGGACGATGCCGTCAGTCCGCTTTTACTGAGAAGCCGGCGAAAGCAGACGCTCGTTCAAAGCAGGGCTAATTCCGCATTTGGGCTCGATTGCCGAAAAAGAAGTCGTTGCTCCGATCACGACATTCGTTTTGGTCGCTGTCCGCGCACATTGGGGCCATTCGTGGACCACCACCATACGCTTGAAACCGGTCATTTGTTCAGGCAGGTTCAATCACCCTAATTTGCTCATCACGGCGGCGCGGGCGATTGGCGTTGAGTTTCCATATTTGTCACTACTGGAGAGTTCGGGCAGCTAAGCGTGCTTCAACGTCTCATTGCCATAATCCAAAATTGCGCGGTCAGCCCCAATGGCCATGGCGGTGC
>RFSU01000274.1 GCA_009923795.1 Sphingomonadaceae bacterium | reverse complement strand
CTTGGCATCGACCAGATAAAATTCCAGCTCCACCGCCACATCGGGGGTCAGCCCATGGCCCGCCAGCCGATCCAGAACGCGGCCCAGCACATGGCGCGGATCGAGATCATTGGGGGTGCCGTCCAGTTCATAAAATCCGGTCAGGAATTGCGCGGCCTTGGGGCCAGCCCAAGGAGCGGGAACCAGAGTGCCGGGGATAGGGCGGATATGCCGATCTGCATCGCCATCTTCCCAGACAAGGCCAGTTTCCTCGGTATCGCGGCCTGTAATGTCGACAATCACGGCAGAGCCGGGCAGGAACCGACCATCTTTGTAAACGGCCAGCACTTCATGCCGCCGCAGCCGCTTGCCGCGCGGTACGCCGCACATATTGGTGAAGATAATATCGACGGCATCCACATCGGGATGGGCGGCAAAAAAGGCCTCTGCCTCAGCGAGCGAAGCGATTTGATGCGAAGATTGGGCGTGGGTCATGCCCCTTCATTCCAACGCGCAAAGCGCTGCGTCAAGGTTTGTGACAAGACGCTCCACCTGATGGCTGGTCGTCACGGGGCTGACGAGCATCATATTGTGGAACGGGGCGAGCAAAGTTCCGCGGTTGACGAGCATCAGATGGATCAGCCCTTCCAGCTCTGGGTCCATGGCGGCCCGCGCCTCAGAGCCATTGGCGGGCAGATGGTTGCTACAGATGAATTCGACCCGCGCGCCCGCACCGGAGACATGCCAATCCAGCCGATGCCGCTCAATCAGGCCCTCCAGCCGCCCCGTCAATTGCTGGGCGAGGCCAATCATATGGGCATAGGCCGTGGGCGACATTACATCGTCCAGCATCGCATACATGGCCGCAATCGTGAGTGCATTGGCGGACAGAGTCGTGCCAATGCCCGAATGGCCGGGCGGCAATTTGGCTCGCGCGGTCTCCATCTGCTGGGCGACGAGATCAGAAAAGCCAAAGGCCGCACAGGGAACACCCCCGCCAATGGATTTGCCGATGACAAACATATCGCCTGCTGGTCCAAAAGTCCCTGAATGGCCGCCCGGCCCGGACGAAATCGTGTGCGTTTCATCCCAAATCAGGATCGTACCCGTCCGCGCAGTTGCCTCGCGCATCAGCGCCAGAAAGCCGGGGCGGGGCAGCACCATGCCGCAATTGGTCATGACGGGCTCTGCCAGCACACAGGCAACATCCCCCCGGTCAAGGGCGGCCTCCAGTGCGCGACCATCGTTAAACTCGATAGCGATGGTGTGCTTGCGCACATCCCAGACTTGGCCAACGAGACTGCGTCGGGTTTCGGGATGGCCATTGCGTAAGTCAACAAACACATCATCAACCGCGCCATGATAGCAGCCGTTGAAGACAAGGATCTTGTCGCGCCCGGTTATCGCACGGGCCCAGCGAATGACAGATCGGTTCGCTTCAGAGGCAGAGGTTGTTAGTTGCCAATGGGGAAGATGAAAGCGCCCGGCGAGCAGCGCGCCGACTTCGGCTGCTTTCTCACTGGGCAGCATATAACTCAGCCCCTGCCCCGCTTGGACGGCCAGTGCATGAGCCAGTGCCTCTGGTGAATGGCCAAACATGGCCGCCGTATCGCCGAGGCAAAAATCATCCAAAACATCGCCATCCAGCGTGGTCAGCGTGGCCCCATGGGCATGTGCCGCGGTGAGCGGAAAGGGCGATGGCCAATCGCGCATCCAGTGAAAGGGCACGCCCTGATGCCAGCCAAAGGCGCGGTCTTCGGCAGCCTCAGCTGATTTGGGATTGGACTCTCGAAAACGGTCCTCTTCTGCGGCGCGCACCTCGGCAAGGCGGTTGCGGTTGATCATATCGCC
>RFSU01000273.1 GCA_009923795.1 Sphingomonadaceae bacterium | reverse complement strand
GGCTTGCAAATAGGCCAACACATTGGCATGGCTGACCTTCACACCCTTGGGCGTGCCCGATGAGCCGGAGGTGAACAGGATGTAGGCCAATGCATCGGCCTCACAAGGCAGCGGTGCGACTAGCGGCGCTATCGACTTTGGACCGACACCCTCCCATGGACCAGCACCCACGCATTCGCTATTCAAAGCAATATAGGCTTCAATATCTGGGGCTTGACCCGAGGACTGCAATTGCACTTGCATCTGGCGCAAGGCCTCCTCGTCGCCGACCAAAAAGCGGATATTTGCAGCGCGCAGCAGCGCAATAGTTTTATCGGGCGGCGCTTTGGGTTTGAGTGGCACGTAATGGCAGGCCGCGTACAAAATTCCTAACACTGCGGCATAGCTGGCCCGATTGCGCTGGCCCTGGGCGCCCGCCCTTGCAGATCGGCTGACAGCGCCCGGCCGCGATGAACGCTGGCTCTTTTCCAGATTGCCCGAATGGGAAGAAGCCGCCCCGCGCCCCGCGCCGCGCCCGGTCGAGCTGACCCAAGAGGAGGTGATTGCGCGGCTGGGGGCGCTGACCGGCGAAGGGGCCGAGCGACGGGATGGCCAGCGAGCCTATGCCTCTGCTGCCATGTCTGCCTTTGCGCCGCGCCTTGCGGTGGACATGCCCCGGCTTTTGCTTGCAGAGGCCGGCACCGGCATCGGCAAGACGCTGGGCTATTTGGCGCCAGCGTCCCTTTGGGCCGAAAAATCCGGCGGGCCAGTTTGGATTTCGACCTACACCAAGGCGCTGCAACGCCAGCTGACGACCGAGACGGCGCGGATTTATGGCACCGATGCAGCGGCCAAGGGCCGTGTTGTCATTCGCAAGGGGCGGGAAAATTATCTGTGCCTTTTGAACCTAGAAGATGCCTTGCAGGGCGGCTTTGCCGGGCGCGCTGCGATTATGGCGCAGCTTGTTGCGCGCTGGGCCGCCTATAGCCGGGATGGCGATATGGTGGGCGGCGATCTGCCCGGCTGGCTGCCGACGTTGTTCCGCCGCAATGGATCCACCGCGCTCACCGACCGGCGGGGCGAGTGCGTTTATGCGGGATGCCCCCATTATCGAAAATGCTTTATTGAGCGCGCCACCCGCGCCTCTGCCGAGGCCGATATTGTTGTCGCGAACCATGCGCTGGTCATGGTCAATGCTGCACGCGGACGCGAAGAGGCGACCCGCCCAACCCGCTATGTCTTTGACGAAGGGCATCATGTGTTTGATGCGGCCGACACGATGTTTGCCGCCGCATTAACGGGGCAAGAAGCCATCGAGTTGCGACGGTGGATTATCGGCCCGGAAGGCAAATCCCGCGGGCGCAGGCGCGGCCTTGCCGCGCGGCTGGCCGATGTGGCGAGCTATGATGCGGATGGCGCAACGGCCATTGGCGCTGCCGCCCATGCCGCCAGCGCTTTGCCCTCTGACGGGTGGGTGCAGCGCATTGCCGAAGGCGCGCCCTTTGGCCCGATGGAGGCAATGTTTGCAGAAATCCGTGGCCTTGTTTTTGCGCGCGCGACCGATGAGGATGCGGGCTATGGGCTGGAGACAGAGGCCGCCCAACTTGATGGCGCGCTGCTGACCGCGGTCGAACCCGCGTGCAAGGCGCTGGATGCACTTTTGCGCCCCCTCATTGCGCTGGGACGGCGGCTTGAATCGGTGTTGGAAGAAGCGCCCGACTGGTTGGACGGACAGGCGCGGGCACGTATTGAGGGCGCGCGATCGAGCCTGAGCTGGCGCACCGATACGCTGGCGGCGTGGCTCTCTATGCTGGCGCGGCTCGGCGGGCCGGCCGATCCTGACTTTGTCGATTGGCTGG
>RFSU01000272.1 GCA_009923795.1 Sphingomonadaceae bacterium | reverse complement strand
CGCATTTTGCCATGAACGGCTTATACGAAGCCGTTCGAAAAGACGTGCAGGGGCAAAATGTTCAAGGGTTTGAAGCCGATAGTCTATCATGGCCGCGAAGTCTGGCCGCTTGTTGAAGGCGGAAAAGGCGTATCGGCAACCAACCATGCCAGCGCAGGCGCTTGGGCTGCCGCCGGGGGTATTGGCACGGTCTCCGCCGTCAACGCCGACGTCCTTGATTCTGAAGACAATATTGTCCCGCAAATCTATAATGGAAAGACGCGCCGGGAACGGCATGATGAGCTGATCCGCTTTTCCATTGAGGGCGCGGTTGATCAGGTAAAGCGCGCGCATGACATGTCTGGTGGCCGGGGGGCCATTAACATTAATGTGCTGTGGGAAATGGGCGGCGCGCAGCAGGTTCTGTACGGCGTTTTGAGCCAGACCAAGGGCCTTGTCCATGGCGTCACCTGTGGCGCTGGCATGCCCTATAAATTGTCGGAAATTGCTGAACAATATGGCGTTTCTTATTTGCCGATTGTTAGCTCTGGCCGTGCTTTTCGTGCTCTTTGGAAGCGCGCTTATTCTAAGGTTCCAGATTTGCTGGGCGCTGTGGTTTATGAAGACCCCTGGCTGGCGGGGGGGCATAACGGCCTGTCCAACGCAGAAGACCCCCTAAAGCCCGAAGATCCCTATCCGCGCGTCAAGGTGCTGCGTGAGGTGATGCGGGAATGCGGCATTCCAGAATCCACCCCAATCGTGATGGCAGGTGGCGTTTGGTTTTTGCGGGACTGGGATAATTGGATCGACAATCCTGAACTCGGCCAAATCGCCTTTCAATTTGGCACGCGCCCGCTGCTCACGCAGGAAAGCCCGATCCCGCAGCAATGGAAAGACCGGCTGACCACGTTGGAGGAAGGGGATGTCCTGCTCCACAAATTTTCCCCCACCGGCTTTTATTCGAGCGCGGTCCGCACGCCCTTCCTGCGCAATTTGGAAGCGCGCAGCGAACGTCAGGTCGCCTTTTCCCGCGAACAAGCGGGCGAACAGACGCACCAGCTTGATGTTGGGGTGCGCGGCAAGAGCTTCTGGGTGTCGGTGACGGATCTGATGCGCGCGCGCGAATGGTTTGGTGCGGGCTTTACAGAAGCCCTGCGGACACCCGCAGACACGCTGGTCTTTGTCACGCCCGAAGAGCGGAAGGCGATTCAAAAGGATCAGGCCGATTGTATGGGCTGCCTGTCACATTGTGGCTTTTCCGCTTGGAAGGACCATGACGACTTTACGACCGGCTATCTCGCCGATCCACGCAGCTTTTGCATCCAAAAGACGTTGCAGTCGATCGCGCATGGAGGCGATGTGGATCAGAACCTGATGTTCGCGGGCCACAATGTCTATAATTTCAAGCGCGATCCCTTTTACTCAAACGGGTTCGTGCCGACGGTCAAGCAACTCGTGGACCGTATTCTCACCGGCGACTAAGCGGCTGGCGCGCGACGGGGTCGCGCGCCGCCCCTCGTCCGCCGCTTAGTCGAGTTCCCAGCCACGTTCGCCATGGCTGTGGAGATCAAGCCCTTCATGCTCGGCCTCTTCATCGACGCGCATCGGCAAGACCAGAGCAACAGCGCGTGCCAGCACCAACGTCACAACCGCTGTCCACAGCGCGACCACGCCCACGCCAATCGCCTGACCCGTCAACTGGGTTGAGAGATCCATTCCAGCGGCAAAGCCACTGCCGCCCAGGGCCTCGGTAAAGGCCAAAGGCATGAGAATCGACCCCAAAATGCCGCCAACGCCGTGGACGGCAAACACGTCGAGCGAATCGTCAATCTGCCAATGAGACTTGACGACTTGCACCATGTAGAAACAGACCGACCCGCC
>RFSU01000271.1 GCA_009923795.1 Sphingomonadaceae bacterium | reverse complement strand
AGATGTGTATAAGAGACAGTAGCTCTGCTCTGCTCCTTCATTCATCCGCGCACAAGGGGGCAGCAAGCCCAAGCATGGCATCGGCGCTGGAGCGTTCGGGCCAGAGGAGATGCTTCCACCCTTCACCCGCCGCCTTGGCGACTTGTGCGCTAAGAGCAATCAGGCTCGACGCGTCCTTCGCGCCAGCAAGCTCTGAAAGGCGGCGGGCCGCTCGAGGTGAATGGGCGAGAATGACACAGGGCGAATGTAGCGCCGCCTCCAACTCGAGCGGCACAGGCAGCTCTGTTGCGCGATAGGCGGTGCGCACATCGCAGGTCAGTCCTGCAACCTCTACAGGCTTATAAGGATCCCCAACAAGGTGCAGAACATGGCGAAAGCCAAGCTCAACAGCCTTTTGTCCCAGCGCTTGCCCATCGGCATCGCCCGTGATGATTGTGTCAAATCCCGCTTTGCGCGCGGCCTGCGCACTTGCTTCGCCGACCGCTAGAAGCGGCAGGTGCGTGAGCTGTTTTAGGACGGGCAAAGAGGTTCGAATGGAGTTTGAGCTGGTTATCAATATTGCATCATAAGATATTGATAAGTCGATATTAAATTCAACCGGAACGATAGAGTATAAGGGCGCTGCAACCACGCTCAGCCCCAGCGCACGGGCGGCCGCAGCCGTAGCTTGATTGCCCGGTTCGGGCCGGACAATGACGCAGGGTTTCACCCGAAAACCGCCCGCAATTTGGGGGGGGCTCGATCCAGCAGAGTCTTAGCCAGAGCCGCCGGGTCATTGCCTTCGCCCGCCTCACACAATTGGCCATCCTCGCTCAGAATTTCTGCCTTCAGCCAAACGGTGTCTTGCACGATCTGCGCATGTGCCGCGACGGGGGAATGGCAATCTGCGTTTAAGGCCGCAAGGAAGGATCGTTCGGCCATGACGCAGGCAAAAGTCGGCGCATGGCTTATGGCCTGAAGCAGCGGACGAACCCTATCATTGCTGGTCAGCGTTTCGATCCCGACAGCGCCTTGGGCGGGGGCGGGCAGCATCTCTGCCATCTCAATTGGCGCGCCAATATCTGCCATGCCCAGCCGATCAAGCCCGGCGGCGGCCAGCAAAGTCGCATCTGCCTCTCCCGCATCCAGTTTCGACAGGCGCGTCGCCACATTTCCCCGAAAGAGGACAATTTTCAAATCAGGCCGGGCGCGCAGCAGCTGTGCCGTGCGCCGTGGTGCGCTGGTGCCAATGCGCGCGCCGTTTGGGATATCGGCGATCCGCGCGGCACCGATCAGCCGATCACGCGCATCGGCGCGCGGCAGCATGGCAATGATCTCCAACCCATCCGGGCGAATGGTTTCGACGTCCTTCATCGAGTGGACGGCAAAATCAATCTCCCCATCAAACAGGGCGCGATCCAGCTCTTTCGTCCACAAAGCCTTGCCGCCGACCTCTGCTAAGGGGCGGTCCTGAATGCGATCTCCGCTGGCCGTCATGGCAATAATTTCAACGCGATCTGCGGCCCAGTCATGTGCTTTGAGCAAGGCATCGCGCACCAAATGCGCCTGCGCCAGCGCCAATCGGGAGGCGCGCGTTCCAAGTTTGAGAGGCTTATCAATCATAGCGGTGCTTGTGCTAGCGGCGTGTGCGGCTAGAGGGAAGGGCAATGGCACTCATTCTTGGCCTTGAATCAAGCTGCGATGAAACAGCAGCCGCGTTGGTCACCAGCGATCGTCAGGTTTTGGCGCATTGTCTGGCAACGCAAGAGGCGCATCATCGGCCCTTTGGCGGTGTCGTGCCCGAAATCGCGGCGCGCGCGCATGTGGAGGTGATGACGCCGTTGGTGGAACAGGCACTGT
>RFSU01000028.1 GCA_009923795.1 Sphingomonadaceae bacterium | reverse complement strand
CTCTGACCAAAATCAACACCATCTATGATAATCTCACCGCTACTCGCACGCTCCAGCCCAGCCAGCACCGCCATGAGAGAGGATTTGCCAGACCCAGACGGGCCGAGCAGCGCCACCGTTTCCCCTTTGGAAACAGTCAGGTCGACACCCTTTAGAATCGCAACCTTCGCCTCCCCTGATCCAAGGGAAAGGGTGACATTGCGGGCCTGCATGATGATATGGGACGAAGAGTCGGTCGTTTGCGTCGGCACAAGGGAGCTTTCAGATGAAGCGGTTTGCACAATATGGGTTGGGTTTGGCTTTATTCCAAGCTCTGCTTTTGGTCATGGCGACACCGGCGCATGCGCGGGAGGTTTTGATCCTCGCCTTTGGCGATAGTTTGAGCGCAGGCTATGGCCTGAAACCTCAAGACTCCTTCCCTGCGCAATTGCAAACGGCCTTGCGTAAACAGGGCGTGGCGGCGCGGGTGCATAATGGGGGGGTGTCGGGCGATACGACCTCGGCGGGCCGCGGTCGGCTGGGTTGGGTGCTGACGGGATTAAAGGCAAAGCCCGATCTCGTCATATTGGAATTGGGTGCCAATGATATGCTGCGGGGGCAGTCGCCCGCATTGGCCAAGGCCAATTTGGAAGCGATGATTATCGACCTAAAGCGTCGGAATATCCCCGTTCTGCTGGCGGGTATGAAAGCATCTTACAATCTGGACCGGCGCTATCGGGCGGAATTTGATGGCATCTACCCGCTGCTCGCACGCAAACATGGTGTGCGCCTCTATCCCTTTTTTATGGACGGGGTGGCGGGCAACCGAGCCTTGCTCTTGCCAGATCAGATGCACCCCAATGCCAAAGGCGTCGCGTTGCTTGTGCAACGCATCCTCCCGAGCGTGAAGGCATCTCTCAAGCGCTAGAGGCGTTAGGCCTTTTCCATCGTGCATTGCAGCGGGTGTTGATTCTGCCGGGCATAATCAATCACCTGGTTCACTTTGGTTTCGGCCACTTCATAGGTGAAGGTGCCGCACACCCCGACACCCTTTTGGTGGACGTGCAGCATCACGCGCGTTGCCTGTTCCAAATCCATTTTGAAAAAACGTTGCAGCGCGTGGATGACGAATTCCATCGGCGTATAATCATCATTGAGCATGAGGACGCGATAGGGCTGCGGTTTTTTGGTCTTGTCACGCGTCTTGGTCGCGACGCCAAGGCCGGTTCCCGTTCCCGTGCCGTCCTTGCCGGGGCTATCTGACATTGTGATCCGCATAACTGTCAGAGGATATAGGATTTTGGAGACTAAGGGCAAGCAGAGCCTGTGCGGGCGGCACATAAAAAAGGGGCCGCCCGACATTTCGGACGGCCCCTTTTCGAAGTGTTGCTCTGGCAATTAGGCCGCGAACTGCGACTTCACCTTATCGGCGGCCGCGGCATAGCGGTTCTGAACCGGCTGGGCGATTTCACCTGCAAGCTTCAGATAAAATTCCGTCGATTTTGAGAAATCGGCAATTGTCGCGTCAAACTGCGCGCGCAGATACTCTGACTGAGCCGACATGAAATCTGTGGGCGATTTCACGGCAGCCAAAGCCTTGGCGTGCGCGGTTGCGTCTTCCCAACGCTTCTTGCCAATTTCGGCGCTGTGCGTGGCAACGTCTTGCATGCTTTTGGCGGCAAGCTTGCCCGATTCAACAACGGCTTCCAGATTGGCCTTGTGAAACTCGGCCGCATCCTTGGTCAAAGTGCCTGTCTTTTCAAAGGCTGCCTTTGCTTTGGTCGTTGCGTCTTTCAGCATCTCTGCAGCCTTTGCACCAATATCTGCAAGGGCGGGTGTCACTGTGTCTTTGGTCATCGTCACAATCCTTTCATCCGCAGCAGGAGCCGCGATTAAATTGGTTTCACCAAATTTTGCAGGCGTCGGGGAGGTCGCCTTACGCTTTGCTTTTGTTTTTGATTTTGCAGCTTCACTCATGATGAGCATCTCACGCTTATGTTGCGGTGCACAATAAGGGGAGCCGAAGCCAATTTCAAGGATTTTTTGTGCGGTGCAGCATTAACCTATGTGCACAATGACATTCACAAAGAAAATCAGCGCATTGGCCGCATATATAGATATTCATCATCGCGGTGATTGCCGACCATGAAATAGGTGTCGCCGACCCAGCGAAAGCCATTTCGCTGATAGAATCGGTGTCCCTTGGCATTTCCGGACCAAACCGACAGAACAATCTCATCCGCTTGACGCGCCCTGGCCTCTGATATGGCCCAATCCATCAACGTCTGCCCCACGCCAGACCCATGATAGGTGCCAAAAACATAAAGCTGCTTCAGTTCAATCGCGCGATGGGATCCAGAATCATAATCGAGCGTCATGTCGAGGCCCATTTTGCAAAAGCCAATCAGCTCGCCTGCCTCTTCGGCCACACGCATGACAAAACGGTCGCTCGACAATTGGGCGGCGACCGCGCGCTCATCATAGCTGGTGCGCAGAAAATAGCTGAGGTCCTCTGGCGCATAGAGATGGCCAAAGGTTTCGACAAAAGTATTGCGGCCCAAAGCCACGAGTGCCGCGGCCTCGTCTCGCCGCGGCGCTCGATAGGTGATCATGAAACTATTTTAGCCCTTTGGATAGGTCAGCTGTTCAAACCGATCCAGATGCCAGTCCGCCGAACCGAACTGCCCCTCAATCATGGTTGCGCGCTTGAAATAATGGCCAATTGCCAATTCTTGCGTGATACCAATACCGCCATGGGTTTGCACGGCATTTTGTCCGACAAAATTTGCCGACCGGGCAACCTTCGCCTTAGCAAGGCTCACCGCGGCTTTGCGTTCATCGGCGGGCAGGTCGAGCCGAAGCGTGCCCATCAGGGTCATCGACATAATCTGTTCGGCCTCAAGGAACATGTCCGCCATGCGGTGCTGGAGCACCTGAAAGCGACCAATGGGCTGACCAAATTGCTGCCGCTGCTTTGAATAATCGAGCGTGCCTTCATGCAGCTTGCGCGTTACGCCGCACGCTTCGGCGCACACGGCCATCGTCGCTTCATCAACGATCTGCTCAATCAAATCGATGCCACCGGGCAAATGCGCGTCCGCTGGAATGGAGACATTCTCAAAATAGATTTCCGAGGCACTAAAGCCATCCACCGTCGGATAATCCCGACGCGTGATGCCGGGCAGATTGGCGTCGATCAAGAACAGCTCAGCGCCATTGCGCTCGCGCTGACCGCCGCCCGTGCGGGCGGTGACGAGCAGATGCGTGGCCCAAGGGGCTGCATAGACAACCGCCTTATGCCCATTGAGCACAAAGCCGGCCCCTTCCTTCTTCGCCGTGGTTGTCAGATTGGCGAGGTCATAGCGCCCCTGCGGTTCGGCATAGGCAAAGCCGATGATCACATTGCCGCCAATAATTTCGGGGATGACGGCATCAGCAAGCGCGCCGCCTGCTGCTTTCAAGGCACCGCCGCCAATCACGACGGTCTGAAGATAAGGCTCAATCGCAATGACCTTGCCCAATTCTTCCATCATGATCATGTTTTCCAAAGCGCCGCCGCCAAGGCCGCCCTGCTCTTCGGAAAAAGGTGCGGACAAAATGCCCAGCTCTGTTGCAAGCGCGCGCCAAATGCCAGGATCGCGGCCATCAGCGCTGGCGATCATCTTTTTGCGCGTTTCAAAATCATAGGTGTCAGCAAGGAAACGGGCGAGCGTATCGCGCAGCATGTCCTGCGTGTCGGTGTAGTTGAAATCCATCTTATGTCCTCTCCCCAGCACATCGCCGGGCCGGTTCCTTCAAAAGGCGGGTGCGCTGCCGCTCGGCAGCCGCGCACCCCCGTTCTGGTTCAGCTTATCAGAGCCCCAGCACCATCTTGGCGATGATGTTGCGCTGAATTTCATTCGACCCGCCATAGATGGTCGTCTTGCGGGTGTTGAAATAGGTTGGTGCAGCGCGATTTGCGTATTCCGGACCAATCGGGTGTTCATTATCACCTTCGCCAAAGCCGCGGAAATAAGGCGCGCCATAATGGCCCGCCGCTTCCAGCGCGAGTTCGGTGATGCGCTGCTGAATTTCAGAACCCTTAATCTTGAGCAAGCTCGATTCCGGCCCCGGACCCTTACCGGCCGCTTCGCCGGCCAAGGTGCGCAATTCGGTGAATTCAAGCGCGGTCAGATCCATTTCCAATTCTGCCACCTTGCGGCGAAAGAACGGGTTCAACAGCAAGGGGCGATCCCCATCGGTTTCGCTCAGCGCAATTGACTTGATCTTTTCAACGCCACGCTTGGACGCCGCCACGCCGGCAATCCCCGTGCGCTCATGCGCGAGGAGGAACTTGGCACAGGTCCAGCCCTTATCTTCTTCATAGACACGGTTTTCGACCGGAACGCGCACGTCCTCCAGCCACACTTCGTTCACTTCATGCTCACCACCCAAGGTGATGATCGGACGCACCGTCACGCCCGGCGACTTCATGTCGATCAGAAGGAAACTAATGCCTTCCTGCTGCTTGGCATCCGTATTGGTGCGCACAAGGAAGAAGCCCCAATCGGCATGCTGGGCCATGGTCGTCCAGGTCTTTTGACCATTGACGACATAATCATCCCCATCACGGATCGCGCGGGTGCGCAACGACGCAAGGTCAGAGCCCGAACCGGGTTCGGAATAGCCCTGACACCACCAATCCTCACCCGACAAAATGCGGGGCAGAAACTTGGCCTTCTGCTCAGGCGTGCCAAATGTGTAGATCACCGGGCCAACCATGGTCAGGCCAAAGGGCATCAGACGAATGCAATCAGCCCGAGCGGTTTCTTCCGACCAGATATAGCGCTGCGTTGCCGTCCAGCCCGTGCCGCCATAGTCGACTGGCCAAGCCGGGGCGACCCAACCCTTTTTGTACAGGACGCGGTGCCAGCTCAGGAAATCATCCTTGGAGAGCTCATCGCCCTCATCCTGCTTGCCGCGCAAATTGGCGGGATAATTTTCTGCAATGAAGGTGCGCACTTCCTGCTGGAAGGCCAATTCTTCGGGGCTGAATTCAAGATTCATGGGTGAGTCTCCGGTTTACCCTCTCGTGACGCGTGGGATAGGAAGAGTTTACGTTAACGTCAATCTCTCTGAAGGGCTAATTTTAGTTCTACAAAGACTAGGCTGCGTGAATGATCGCACGTGTGTCGGATGCCGCCGCCAAAAGACGGCCTTCAAGCCCGGACAGCCGCGTGACATTCTCAATCTTGTCGTTGGTCAAATCGGTCACATAAAATGTGTCGACCGCGCGCTCGCCATAGGTTGCGATATGGGCTGAATGGATCGTCACCCTTTCCTCAAACAGAGCAAAGGCAAGGTCATAAAGAAGGGCGGGGCGATCGCGCGCATTGGCTTCGATCACAGTATATCGATTGGAGGCCCGATTATCGATGAGGATGTTGGGAGCAATGTCGAATGCTTCGGCCCGGGCGCGCGATAAGGGCCGCGCCGCCAGCTTTTCAACCAGCTGCGCCCGGTTAGCGAGCGCCTCTTCAATGGCTTGTTCAATTCGCGGCAACTGGCGCTGGTCGTCAAAGGGTCGGCCCAAAGGATCCTGAACCAGAAAATTATCAAGGGCCATGCCGTCGCGGGTCGTGTGAATACGCGCATCGATAATGCTGCCCCCCGCCAGATGGATACCGCCTGCGATGCGGTAAAAAAGGCCCGGATGGTCGGCGGCATAGACGGTCACCAATGTGGCACCGCGCGATGGGTAAACCGTGGCAGATATAGAGAGGTTGGCATTGCCTGCCGCCTCAATCTGGCGGGCATTGCTGGCCAGAACATCGTCGGGCTCCGCCACCCAATAGGGTTCGGCCAAGCGTTTGGCAAAGCTTGCGAAACGTGTCTTGGGCCAGCCAAGCGCGTCCTCAAGCGTGTCCTGTTTGGCGCGCACACGGTCTGCCCGACCACGCTGCTTATGCCCGAGGCGCAGCACCTCTTCGGCCGACTCAAATAAATCTGTGAGCAGCTGCCTTTTCCAGCTGTTCCAAACCCCCGGGCCAACCGCCCGAATATCCACCACGGTGAGGGCCAGGAGCAGGCGAAGTCGCTCTGGTGATTGCACCGTCTCGGCAAAATCAAGCACCGTCTTAAAGTCCGACAAGTCGCGCTTAAATGCCGTGGCAGACATTAAAAGATGGCGTTCGACCAACCAAGCGACGGTCTCCGTCTCCGCCGGAGTGAGACCCAGCCGAGGACATAGTTTCTGTGCAACCTCAGCCCCCAAAACACTATGGTCGCCACCCCGCCCCTTGGCGATGTCATGCAACAAAACGGCCGCATAGAGCGCGCGCCGGGAAATGAGTTGCCGCAACAAGGCGGTGGTCAGCGGATGATCGCTCCCCAATAAACCCTTTTCAATGCGGGACAGCAAACCAATGGCGCGGATCGAATGCTCGTCCACCGTATAATGATGATACATATCAAACTGCATCTGCGCGACGACCCGGCCAAAATCTGGCACAAACCGGCCAAAGACGGTCGCCTCATTCATCCAGCGCAAAACGGTCTCTGGGTCACGTGGCGATGTGAGAACATCTAGAAACAACGCATTGGGCCGCGGATCATTGCGCACCTTGGCATCAATCAGAACAGCATCGCGTGCAGCCGCCCGCATTGCCTGCGGGTGGATTTCCAGCCCTTGAGAATCGGCCAGCGCGAAAATCTCAACAAGGCGCACCGGATCTTCAGAGAAAAAACTGTCAGACGGCAGTGCCAAACGCCCGCGGTCCAGCACAAAGCCGTTGAGCTTTTTGGGGCTGCGGCGAAAGCCTGCAAGGCTTGGCAGGGTGAAACGGCGCCCCTTGGCAGCATGCGTATCATCCAGATGGGCTAGGAACAGCGCCGTCAAATTGCCCACCATTTTCGCATTTAAAAAATAATGCTGCATGAACCGCTCAACAGCCGACCGGCCGGGGCGGTCATTATAGCGCATCCGTTCCGCAATCTCGCGCTGCACATCAAAGGTCAGCCGTTCTTCTGGACGTTTGGCAATCAGATGAAGGTGGCAGCGCACCGCCCAAAGGAAATTCTCCGCCTTTTGGAATTGGCGCAGCTCTCCGTCGGTCAACAGTCCCTTGTCCACCAGCTCGGGAATAGTGGTGACGCGGTAAAGATATTTGCCGATCCAAAAAAGCGTGTGCAAATCCCGAAGGCCGCCATTGCCCTCTTTTAAATTGGGTTCCACCACATAGCGGCTATCGCCCATGCGCTTGTGCCGGGCATCGCGCTCGGCCAGTTTATCGGTGATGAAACTGCGCGACGTTCCGGCCACGACGTCGGCTGCAAAGCGGGCCGACGCCTCATCATAAAGCGCCTCATCGCCCCAGACATAGCGCGATTCCAGCATCGCGGTTCGGATCGTCAGATCCTCCTTTGCCATGCGCACCATTTCATCAAGAGAACGGCTGCTATGACCAACCTTCAGGCCCAGATCCCACAGCGTGTAGAGCATGGATTCAACAACCTGCTCTGACCAGCCGGTCTGTTTATAGGGAAAGATGAAGGCGATATCGATATCTGACTGGGGCGCCATTTCACCCCGGCCATAGCCGCCAACCGCAATGAGCGATATCCGCTCCGCCGATGTCGGATTATTTAAAGGGTAGAGCCGCTCTACGGTGAAGTCGAAGATGAGCCGCAATATCTGATCGGTCAAAAAGGCATAGCTGGCCGCCGCCTCACGACCCTGTGTCGGCCGCAGCGCCAAGCGCCGGGCAATCTCGTCTCGCCCTGCCTCAAGGGCTGGACGCAGCAATTGCACCGAAGCCTTGCGCAACGCAGCCTGATCGTCGCCCTCCAACGCCAACAGCGCCTCCGACAAGGGGCGTCGCTCAATGATGGCGCGACGTTGCGGAACAAGATGGAAGAGCTGCGGCATATCGCCCGGATATGGGCGTTTGTTGATCAAGTCACAAGGCGGATTGGCGCTTTACCCTTTGGTCGTTATGCCAGTTGCGAGCGATATGACAGATCAGGATAATCTTGAGCACTTGGCCCGAACGGGCATGGCGGCACTTCAGGCGGGGCGCACCGCCGAGGCACGCGCCGCCTTTCTAGCGATTGCCGATGCCGGGCGTGCCACGCCCAAGCTGTGGGGGGTGATCGCAGAAACCAGCGAAGCGCTCGGTGATGACGCAACACAACATCGTGCGCTCGACGCGCTGCTTGCCGAAAACCCGCGCGACCTTCTGGCGCTGTGCATGAAGGGGAATTTGTTCCTAAAGGCAGGGGATGATCGCGCAGCCATGGGGTGGCTGAACAATGCGCTCGCCCATGCAGCGACAGCGACAGACCTTCCCCCCGAAATCATCGCGCGGCTCGACCAGGCCCAAGAAGCTGCGCAACAGGCTGCCGCCCGATTTGAACGCCATATGCAGTCCCAAATGGCCGCCGCGACGCAGGACCAAAACCTCCCGCCACGATTTGAAGAGGCCCTCGGCATTTTGACGGGGCGGCAACAAGTCTATCTTCAGCAGCCAACAAGCTTTTACTATCCGGGCCTACCGCAAACCGCCTTTTACGACACGTCCGCGTTTAATTGGGTGGCAGGATTGGAATCTGCCTATCCCGCGATCCGGGCAGAGGCGACAGCGATGCTCTCCGACAAAAGGGGCGTTGCGCCTTATGTGCAGGCAGATCCGGCGCGCCCCAATCGCGGCCATACTCTGCTCAATGATACCCGCTGGAGCGCCTTTCACTTCTATGAAAATGGCCAGCCACTCGCAGACAATATGGGGCGGTGCCCGGCGACTGCTGCCGCCCTTGGTGCCGCGCCCCTGCCGATCATCAAAGAACGCTCCCCCATGGCGCTGTTTTCAATCTTGGGCTCCCAAACACATATCCCTCCGCATAGTGGCATGCTCAATACAAGGCTGATTTGCCATTTGCCGTTGATTGTCCCGCCGGGATGCCGCCTGCGCGTGGGCAATCATGTCCGTTCGGTTGAGGCAGGCAAGGTCCTGATTTTTGACGATAGCATTGAGCATGAGGCCTGGAATGACAGCGATGATGATCGTGTCATCCTCTTGTTCGAAATCTGGCGGCCGGAACTCTCCTCTGAGGAACGCGCCGCGCTGACTGCTTTATTTGAATCGGTCAGCCTCTATTCCGCATCAGCTGCCTGAGCGCATAAAGCGCTTCCAGCGCCTCGCGCGGGCTCAGCCCGTCGACATCCAGCGCGGATAGGGCATCACGCAACGGATCACGCTCCTCTTCCACCTTGGTGGCCGCAAAGAGAGGCAGATCATCTAA
This sequence comes from Sphingomonadaceae bacterium, assembly GCA_009923795.1. Lineage (GTDB taxonomy): Bacteria > Pseudomonadota > Alphaproteobacteria > Sphingomonadales > Sphingomonadaceae > Aquisediminimonas. The sequence continues at coordinate 6,520 of RFSU01000028.1, read as the reverse complement.
CCCGGCGGCCAGCCCGCCCGTCGCATCACGCCCCGCCTCCAGCTTATCGAGCACGGCTTTGGCGCGCGCGACGACTATGGGCGGCAAGCCCGCAAGCCGGGCAACGGCCAGACCATAGCTGCGATCCGCAGGGCCGCTTCCCAACTCATGCAGCAGCACCAAATCCCCCCGATATTCGCGCGCGCGCACATGGTGGAGGGACAGGGCCGAGAGCTTTTCGGCAAGCCGGGTCAACTCATGATAATGGGTGGCAAAAAGGCAGCGACAGCGATTGGCCTCATGCACCGCTTCCACAACGGCCCAGGCAATGGCGAGGCCATCATAGGTAGATGTGCCGCGCCCAACCTCATCCAAAATGATGAAGCTGCGCTCGGTCGCCTGCGCCAAAATCGCCGCCGTCTCCACCATTTCGACCATGAAGGTAGAGCGGCCCCGCGCCAAGTTATCCGACGCACCAACGCGGCTGAACAGACGATCTACCAGCCCAAGGGTGACCGATTGGGCAGGCACGAAACAGCCCGATTGGGCCAGCACCGCGATCAGTGCGTTCTGTCGCAAAAAGGTCGACTTACCCCCCATATTGGGACCCGTCACAAGCCAAAGGCGCGACTCAGGGGAGAGGTCGCAATCATTGGTGACAAAGCGACCGCCCTCACGCGCAATGGCAGCTTCCACCACCGGATGGCGGCCCCCCGTCACGTCAAATCGCGCATCGGCGACAAAACTGGGCCGACACCAATCGCCCTCAATCGCGCGGTCGGCCAGTGCCGAGGCCACATCCAATCGGGCGAGCACATCTGCGGTTGCCGCAATAGCCTGCGCGCTTGCCAGAGTGAGGGCCGTCAGCTCTTCGAGATGCGCCGCTTCTGCCGCCAGAGCGTGGCTGCCCGCTTGCGTCACCTTCATCGCCAACTCATGCAGCTCTGGCGCATTAAAGCGCACCACGCCTGCCAATGTTTGGCGATGGGTAAATCCTGAGTCCGCAGCCATCAGCGGATCAGCATTTTTGGCCGACACCTCAATGTGATAGCCAAGGACATTATTATGTTTGATTTTCAGGCCCGAAATTCCGGTCTTATCCCGATAGCGCGCCTCCAGCATTGCCATGGCGCGCCTGCCATCCCCGCCGAGCGACCGAAGCTCATCGAGCGCAGCATCATAGCCCTCAGCAATATAGCCGCCTTGGCTGGCCTCTATGGGCGGTGTGGGCACCAGCGCGCGTGACAGGTGATCCACCAGCGCGCCATGCCCTTCCAGCGCCGGGAGAATCTGCTGCATCAGGGGCGGAAGATCGTCCATCCGCGCCAGCCCTTCGCGCAGCAAACGCGCTTCATTCAGGCCATCACGGACCATGCCCAAATCGCGCGGGCCGCCGCGCCCGGCCGCAAGCCGACCCAGCGCCCGGCCCAGATCGGGAAGCGCGCGCAGGCTGGCCCGCAGCCGATCGCGCATCGTGCCATGATCCACACACCAGCAGACCAAATCGAGCCTGTCTTCAATCGCCCGCACATTCATGAGCGGGGCTGAGAGGTCGGCCGCCAAAAGGCGCGCGCCAGCACCTGTGACTGTCCGGTCAATTGCATCAAGCAGACTGCCCGCCCGGCCTCCGCCGGTTGCGCGGACAAGTTCCAAACTGTCCCGCGTCGCCGCGTCGATCAGCATATGGTCGCTGGCCTGCAATCTTATCGGGGGAGACAGGAAGGGCAGGCTGCCTTTCCCGACATGATCGAGATAGGAGAGAAGGCCGGCGGCCGCCGCCAATTCCGCCTTTGAAAAATCACCAAAGCCATCGAGGGTGGCAACGCCAAAGAGCGTTTTGAGACGCGCCACACCATCGGCGGGCAGAAACTCTCCCCGGCGGCGCTCTGTGCCTTCTATCTCTGCCCCTTCGGGAACGACAATTTCGGACGGCCCCAGTCGCGCCAATTCTGCCGCCAGGCCTTCGGGCGATGTTTCACAAATTTCAAACCGGCCGGTTGAAATATCTGCAGCGGCAACACCCATAGCCGACCCGTGTGGGGCCACCGCGACCAGCCAATTTGCACTGCGCGCCTCAAGCAGCGCTTCTTCGGTCAATGTGCCCGCTGTCACCACGCGCACAATGGCACGGGCGACCAGAGATTTGGAGCCGCGCGCCTTAGCCTCCGCCGGACTTTCAATCTGTTCGGCAATCGCCACGCGAAAGCCCGCGCGAATGAGCCGGGCGAGATAGGCGTCGGCCGCATGAACGGGCACGCCACACATGGGAACAGGCTGGCCCTGATGCTCTCCCCGAGCTGTTAGCGCGATGTCGAGCGCCTGCGCGGCAAATCGCGCATCATCGAAAAACAGCTCAAAAAAATCACCCATGCGGTAAAAGAGCAGGCAGTCTCCCGCCTCCTCTTTGAGCGCAAGATATTGCGCCATCATGGGTGTGACGCCCCCTGCGCCGGCCTGTGTCATAGGGGGTCGGATAGCGGTGTTTTGCCCTTGGGTGCAATCCCTGCTTCCCGTTGCCAAAAGAAGTGCCTAAGGCGTGGTTTGGGACTTAAGTAACGGGGAAAGAGAGACAATGAGCGACTCAAAGCTGCAATTTTCAGATCGTGAAGCGCTATTTTATCATTCGGCGGGACGCCCTGGTAAGATTGAGATCGTCGCCTCTAAACCGATGGCGACGCAACGCGACCTAAGCTTGGCTTATTCTCCGGGCGTCGCCGTGCCCGTCAAGGCAATCGCCGAAGATCCCTCAACCGCCTATGATTATACCGCCAAGGGCAATCTGGTCGCCGTTATTTCCAATGGCACGGCGATTTTGGGTCTGGGCAATTTGGGCGCGCTGGCCTCTAAGCCTGTGATGGAAGGCAAGGCCGTGCTCTTCAAGCGGTTCGCCGATGTCGATTCCATCGATATTGAGCTTGATACCGAAGACCCCGAGGCCTTTATCAATGCCGTGGCCCTCATGGAGCCAAGCTTTGGCGGCATTAATCTGGAAGATATTGCCGCCCCTGAATGCTTCATCATCGAACAAGCGCTCAAAGAGCGGATGAACATTCCCGTCATGCATGATGACCAGCATGGCACCGCCATTATTGCAGCCGCCGGCCTGATCAATGCCCTCTATCTGACGGGCAAGGAGATGAAAGATACCCGCATCGTTGTGAACGGTGCTGGGGCGGCTGCCATTGCCTGCACCGAACTCATCAAGGCGGTCGGCGTGCCGCATGACAATATCCTGATGTGCGATTCCAAAGGCGTGATCTATCAAGGCCGCACCGAGGGGATGAACCAGTGGAAGTCAGCCCATGCGGTCAAGACGGATCGTCGATCCTTGGCCGATGCCCTTGATGGCGCAGATGTGTTTCTTGGCCTGTCGGTCAAGGGGGCGGTCACACCCGATATGGTCCGGTCGATGACGGATCGCCCGATTATTTTCGCCATGGCCAATCCCGACCCGGAAATTACCCCGCCCGAGGCAAAGGCCGTTCGTTCCGACGTGATCGTCGCCACGGGTCGTTCGGATTATCCAAATCAGGTCAATAACGTGCTTGGCTTCCCCTTCATCTTCCGGGGTGCGCTCGACGTTCGGGCTACCGCCATTAATGACGCGATGAAGATTGCCGCCGCTCGCGCGCTGGCAGAACTGGCGCGGCAACAAGTGCCTGAAGAAGTGGCAGCAGCCTATGGCGGCAAGACGCCGCGCTTTGGCGAAGACTATATCATCCCCGCGCCCTTTGACCCGCGCCTGATGGAAATTGTGCCGGCCGCCGTTGCGCAAGCCGCGATGGATTCGGGCGTGGCGACACGACCGATCCTCGACATGGCGGGCTATCGCACCTCACTGCGCGCGCGGATGAACCCGACCACGGGTGTGCTAACCATGGCCTATGAAAATGCCCGCGCTCATCCCAAGCGCGTGGTCTTTGCCGAGGCTGAGGAAGAAGTTGTGCTGCGCGCCGCCATTGCGTTTCGCGACGGCGGCTGTGGCACCCCGGTTCTGGTCGGCCGCGACAGTGTGCGCGACCAATTGGCCGCCCTTGGCGTCGAAGATCCGGAAAGCTTTGAGCTGCATAATAGCCGCAACTCCCCGCTCGTCCCGCAAATGGTCGATATGCTCTATGATCGGCTGCAACGTCGGGGCTATCTGCGCCGCGATTGTGAGCGGATCGTCAATCAGGATCGCAACGTCTTTTCATCCCTGCTGCTGAAAATGGGCGAGGCCGATGCCGTCATCACGGGTGTCACGCGCGGCTTTGGCCAGACGTTGAGCGAAGTGCGCCGCGTCATTGACCCGGCACCGGGCATGACGCCCTTTGGCATGCACATTGTGGTTGGGCAGCATCACACGGTGTTCCTGGCGGACACCACGGTCAATGAACGGCCGTCCGCTGAAGAGATGGCCGATATTGCCGAGGCAAGTGCTGCGGTTGCCCGGCGTATGGGGCAAGAGCCACGCGTTGCCTTCCTCTCCTATTCCAATTTTGGCAATCCGCGCGGCACCTGGCTCGACCCGATTCGGGAAGCTGTTGCCATTCTTGATGCCCGGGGTGTCAGCTTTGAATATGAAGGCGATATGGCCCCCGACGTCGCGCTCAACCCGCGCATGGCCGCAGCCTATCCGTTCAGCCGCCTGTCAGGCCCGGCCAATGTGCTGGTGATGCCCGGCCTGCAAGCCGCCAACATCTCGGCCAAGCTGCTGCGCGAGCTTGGGGGTGATTCGATGATTGGCCCCATCCTGATCGGGATGGAAAAGCCGGTTCAGGTCGCCCCAATGGTGTCCACAGCGTCGGAATTGGTCACGCTCGCCGTACTGGCCGCCAGCGGCATCGCGCGATAAGGATTTGGCCATCCCGAACATGGTTCGGGGTGGCCCCATCCTTAAACTTGCCAGACCTTAATTAGGGTTATCAGCGGTCCCGCCCGATTCGCCAACCGAGCCAACCTGACCGATATTGCCGAAGAGTTCTTGCAAGAAGCTGCGCTCGCGCCCCAGCGTCTGGGTTTTTTTGCCGGTCGGGTCGACCTTGGCGATCTGCTCCATCCCACGGCGCTCAACGGCGATGACATTGCCGGCGTCGTCAAAGCGAATACGCATGGCCATTTGCTCAGAGGCCGTTGGCGTGTTGAACGCATATTGGCGCGTGTTGCGCGAAAAATAATAATAATCCTGCGCGCCGAACTGGCTAATCCAGGTCGGGCGGCCCAGCGTCTTTTCCACCGAGTCGCGATTATCCACGCCCGGCTGAATCGCATCAGCCAGCGTTGGATCCGTAATATAGCCCTGATGGCCGCCAATTCGCGTGCACCCAGACGCTGTCAATGCGAGGGCGACAAGCGCGAGGGCGGGGACAATTTTGCGGTTCATGCACTACGACCTTTCCAAGACGCGACCTGACCCCTTGCTGAAAGGGTCACAACCCCCAATATGCCGGGAGCCGAAGAACAACAACCCAATAGGAAGATAAGCATGGCGCTGAAGTTGCTGAAATCGCTTTTTGCCCGCAATAAAGGGCGGGATGCGCTCGCGCCGCTCTATCGCGCTGTCGTCGCCGAGGCGCGCCAACCCCATTGGTATCGAGACGGCAAAGTCGCCGACACGATGGATGGCCGCTTTGAAATGGTCACCGCATTGACAGCGCTTGCCATCGTCCGGCTGGATGCAGCGGGCGCAGATGGGCGCGTCCCCGCCGTCATGCTGACCGAGATTTTCGTTGACGATATGGATGGCCAGCTTCGGCAGGAGGGTGTGGGCGATCTTGTGGTTGGCAAGCATATTGGTCGGATGATGGCCGCCCTTGGCGGGCGTATGGAGGCCTATCGCACGGGTCTGGAAGGCGAAGATTTGGAAGAAGCGCTTGTCCGCAACCTCTATCGCACCGAGCATCCCGGGGATGCCGCTCTTGCCCATGGTGCGACCAGCCTGCGCGCCTTTTGGCAGCGTTTGGAAGCAACTCCGCTCGACGCCTTGTTGGCAGGAGAGATTCGATGACGCCTGAATTTTCCCGATCCTATCGCCTCGATTCGCTGGGCGGACTGAAAACCCTAGAGATTGAGGCCTCAGCCGAAGAGCGGGCCGCCCTTGCCGGGCGGTTCGGGCTTCAGGATGTGGCCGAACTCAAGGCGCAGGCCAATGTAACCCCGGTGGCCGCTGGCATTGAAGTGGCCGGACATATGACAGGCCGGGCAACGCAAATCTGCGTCGTGACAGGAGAGCCCGTCCCCGCCTTTGTGTCGCAGGATTTTGCCGTCCGCTTCGTCGCGCCAGAGGCCGCACCTGAGGCTGAGGAAATTGAACTCAATGCCGAAGAGTGCGACATTATGGAGCATGATGGTCAGGCCATCGACATTGGAGAGGCTGTCGCCCAAACGCTTGGCCTTGCGCTTAATCCCTATCCCCGCAGCGCAAATGCCGAAGCGCGCCTGCGCGAAGCCGGGGTTTTAGCGGAAGGCGAGGCTGGCCCCTTTGGTGCGCTGGCCGCGCTTAGGGACAAGCTTCAGCGGAAATAGGCGAGGCCCTCCCCCAGCCCCTCCCGCGCGCGGGAGG
>RFSU01000270.1 GCA_009923795.1 Sphingomonadaceae bacterium | reverse complement strand
GATCAGTCGCCACATTGCTGGGGACGGTTTGCGGCACCTTGATCGGCCCATCCTTCAATGGCACGACAGCGCCGCTCTACGCCGGGTTTACCGCAGCCGGGCTCGTCGCCCTGATTGCAGTGTTCATTTCGGAAAAAGGGCAATTTTTTGTGGCGCGCCACGCGCCGCGGCAAGCGGGGACATGACATGGCCTATTGGCTTTTGAAATCAGAACCATTCAAATATAGCTGGGATCAGATGGTGAAGGACGGGCGCACCCATTGGGATGGCGTGCGCAACCATCAGGCCGCCGCCAATCTCAAAGCAATGCAAGTCGGCGACCGGGCTTTTTTCTATCATAGCAATGAAGGCAAAGAAATTGTCGGCGTGGTAGAGATCGTCCGCACCGCGTATCCAGACCCAAGCGATGAAGCTTGCCGTTTCGTTATGGTTGACGTTGCCCCTATCGGCCCGGTCAAGCGCGCGATCACTCTAGCCGAGATGAAGGCAGACCCGAGCCTTGCCGATTTGGCGCTCATCCGCCAGTCACGCCTGTCCGTTGTCCCGGTCAGCGACGCGCACTGGCAGATTATCGCAGAGCAAGCCGGGCTTTAGCCCTCCAGCAGGGCGGCTGCTTCCAGCAAGCGATTGCCATGATCGGTTTCTTCCCGGCCATTGGCGCGCAGCAATTCTGCAGCTGCTGGATGGGCAATATGCGCGGCCCAGCTTTCATAAAGCTTGTCGCCCGCAAATTCGCTTTCAGCTGTCTTGCGCAACCCTTCCGGCGTCAGCGCGGCAACTGGGATATGGCCGGTGAGATAGGGATTGTCCGCGGCATCAGGGGCGGGAAACTCCTCCCCCGTTAAAAGCTTCACCACCTCGGCGGCGCGGCGGGCGTGCTTCATCTCTTCATGGCCATTTTCAATGAGAAGCGCCTTTACGCGCGGGTCGGTCGCCCCTTCAGCGCTTTTTTCATACAGCGTCTGTCCAGCCGCTTCGACGAGGACCATGACCTTCAAGTCGGTAATCGTCGGTGCCGTTACGCTGTTAATTCGGGCAAAGGCCTCTCCCAGCGTCTTTGGGGCGTCATCGGGTAACTTGATCATCATGTTAAAGGCTCCTCATCCTCATCTCTCTTGGCGCTCCTTGTCCAGCAGCCACTGCTTGCGGTCAAGGCCATAGGCATACCCCGCCAGCGCGCCATTGCTTCGCACAAGGCGGTGGCAGGGAATGAGAACGGCAATCGGGTTGGACCCATTGGCCGTGCCAACCGCCCTGATGGCCTTCGGACGACCAATGGTAGCGGCAATGGACGAATAGCTGCGCGTCTCCCCGGCGGGAATGCGACATACCTCTGCCCAGACCTTGTGCTGAAATTCTGTCCCCTGCGGGTCGAGCGGAAGATCATGGGAAAAAAGCGGCTGCTCAATAGCCTGTATAACGCGATCGAGAAACTGTGCTGCCCAAGGCCCGCCCTCAAGCCTATCGCATTTTGGAAATGCTTTGATCAGAAACGCTGGATCGGCCGCGAAGGACAAATGGCAAATGCCCTGCGCCGTCGCGGCAAGGGCAATCGGCCCAATCGCCGTTTCTCCCCTAAGCCAATGGATCACCCGCGCCTCAGCCACCACAGGCTTTGAATAGGGCCAGCGTGCGCTCACGCGCTGCATCTGCGCTAGGTTCGTGATAATCCTTGCGCCTGTCCGAATTAAACCCGTGATTGGCATCATAGACAAAAATCTGCGCCGTTGGGTGCGCCCGCTCGATCAACTTTTCGACGCCCTCCATCGGAATCCCGGCATCGAACCGGCCAAAATGGGCGATGGTCGCACATTGAGGGGCCTCATTTGCAAAAATGGTGGGAACCATGCTGCCATAATAGCTGCTGGCGGCCGAGAGGTCTGGACTGAT
>RFSU01000269.1 GCA_009923795.1 Sphingomonadaceae bacterium | reverse complement strand
CTTCTGGCCATTAAACGTGCCAACATGTTTGGTAACAGAGCGGTTGGGCGCGGGCGTCGGCGATTGCGCAGCTGCGGGAGCTACTTCCTTTTTCTCGGCAGAAGGGGCCATCTGCCCGGCGACCATTTGCGCCGAGCCGAGCCCCATCAGAAAAATTGGCGCCCAGAAAATCGACTTACGCATATGAATTTCCCCCCAGTATATAGACTTTGGCAAAGGATAGTGTCCTCTTGGCCAAGGTAAAGCGATTGCACTACCCCAGAAGGGCTGAGGTGAGCGCAATTTCTGCAATGCCCCTTTTGCCATCCACGCGGTCCAACTGGACAATGATGTCAATCACAGAGGCGGCATAATCGATGGTTTCGCGCCGTCCCATGCCAATGCCCGTCTGCATCGCCATAAGGGCAATTTGCTCCAACGCGCCCTTGGGGGAATTGGCGTGTACGGTGGAAAACGAGCCAGGATGGCCGGTATTAATCGCGCGCAGAAAGCTGACCGTCTCCCGTCCCCGCAACTCGCCAAGCACGATGCGATCTGGACGAAGCCGAAGTGCTGCCTGCAACAAATCATCCGCAGAGACTTTTGCCTCGCCCAATTCCCCTTTTACCGCAATCAAGCCGACGCCGTTGGCGTTGGGCAAGCGCAGCTCAGCTGTATCCTCAACCAGGACAACCCGGTCTTCAGCTGGAATTTCGCGCAACATGGCGTTGAGAAAAGTTGTCTTCCCGCTGGATGTCCCGCCCGACACCAAAATCGTACAGCGCCGCTGAACCGCATCGCGCAGAAAATCGATAGGTGCGTTAATGGGATCGGGTTGGGGCTGGGGCGCGGCCTTGGCAATGGGCCCACGATCATAATCATCGAGCCGAAGATTAACGAGCCGATGCCGCCGGATCGCCAAAGCCCAATGGCCACGTGTGGCGGGCGGACCGCACAGCTGAATGCGGGCGCCATCTGGAAGCGTTGCGGCCAAGAGCGGATGTTCCCGGTTAATCCCCTGATGGCTGACCCGGGCGACTTGTTCGGCCAAGCGCTGCAACAGCTGATCATCAACACCCGGATGGGCAATGCGTTGCATGGTCGATTGAGTGGCATCCTCGATCCAGATTTCCCCGGGGCGATTGACCAGAATTTCGGTTACGCTCTCGCGCTCAAGCCAGTCCTTAAAGGGGGCAAGATAAGCCTCTAGATAGACGCTTTTCGCATCGGCTAAACCGGAGCCCTTCCCCATGTCCGCTGTTACCAATGCGACCGGACCCGTCACTCTGGCGAGACCTTTGAAAAATCGAGATCGCGCGCCGTAAAGACACGAATAGGCTCGCCTTGGCGCACCCGCACGGTGGGTGAAATTTGGGCTGTCTGGCCGACGGCCGCCGCTGCTGCAGATTGCCCGCCACTTGCAATCACAACACCTGCATTGCCGCCAATGGCGGACAAACCCCCGACAACAGACAAGAGCATGGCCGAGCCAAAGCGTTCGAAGAACCGCGTGTTTACCTTACCCGCAAGACCCGTCTCGCCAGAAAAGCCAACAGCAGGGGAGGCAATGTTGACAGAGGCCCCATCGGGGCGGATCAGACGTGTCCAAATGACATAAGCCCGCTTCTGCCCGGCTTGAAGGCCGCTTCGATATTGGCCGATGAGCCGGGAGGAGCGCGGAATCAAAATTCGAGTGCCATCAAAGGAACGGACGTCGGCAGACACAATCGCGCGGACAAAGCCCGGCACATCGGTATCAATCGCCGTTTCCAAAACGGCCGGGATCAAGGTGCCTTGGGTCACCGTGGTCTTTGGATTCATGCCGGGGGTCGCAACTGCCGTGCCGCCGCCAACGCCGCCGACACGCGCCGCAAAATCCTCGCTTGTATTGCCTGCTCCGCCCATTGCCGCT
>RFSU01000268.1 GCA_009923795.1 Sphingomonadaceae bacterium | reverse complement strand
GGCGCAGGATTATGAGTTTCTAAAGGCTGCGGGCGTGCAGGGCATTTATGGCCCTGGATCGAATGTGGTCGAATGCGCTGCCGATGTGCTGCGTCTGCTCGGTCATAATATGCCGCCGGCTGACGAAGCCTGATCCGCGCGCACACTCAGACAAAATTGACGAAAGACGGCATAAGGAACGCCTCGATGTTTAAGAAAATCCTCATTGCAAACCGGGGCGAAATTGCCTGCCGCGTCATCCGCACGGCCAAGCGCATGGGCATTGCCACCGTTGCCGTTTATTCGGATGCGGATGCGCGCGCGCCCTTTGTGCAGATGGCGGATGAAGCCGTCCATATTGGCCCGTCGCCGGCTGCTCAATCCTATCTGATTGCGGATAAGATCATCGCGGCCTGCAAAGCGACAGGCGCAGAAGCAGTGCACCCCGGCTATGGCTTCCTGTCAGAACGAACGAGCTTTGCCGAGGCGTTGGCCGCTGAAAAAATCGCCTTCATTGGCCCGCCGGTAAACGCCATTGCGGCGATGGGCGACAAGATTGAATCCAAGAAGATCGCAAAGGCCGCGGGCGTCAATGTTGTGCCCGGCTTTGTGGGTGAAATTGACGATACAGACCATGCCGTGCGCATCTCGAATGAGATTGGCTATCCGGTGATGATGAAGGCCTCGGCAGGCGGCGGGGGCAAGGGTATGCGCCTTGCCTATGATGAGAAGGATGTGCGCGAGGGCTTCGAAGCCGTGAAGCGCGAAGGCCTTAACAGCTTTGGCGATGACCGCGTCTTCATTGAAAAGTTCATCCTTAATCCGCGCCATATTGAAATTCAGATCTTGGGCGATCAGCACGGAAACATTCTTTATCTGAATGAGCGTGAATGCTCGATCCAGCGACGCCACCAAAAGGTGGTTGAAGAAGCGCCGTCACCCTTTGTCACGCCCGAAATGCGCAAGGCAATGGGCGAGCAGTGCGTCGCTTTGTCGAGAGCTGTTGGCTATTATAGCGCGGGAACGGTTGAACTCATCGTCTCGGGCGCAGACCCGACGGGGCAGAGCTTTTATTTCCTGGAAATGAACACCCGCCTTCAGGTCGAACATCCTGTGACCGAAGCGATTACGGGTGTTGATCTGGTGGAGCAGATGATCCGTGTGGCCGCTGGCGAAAAGCTCAGCATGACGCAGGATGACATTAAGATTGACGGTTGGGCGATTGAAAACCGCGTCTATGCCGAAGACCCATATCGCGGCTTCCTGCCGTCAACCGGGCGGATTGTCCGCTATAGCCCACCTGTTCCCGGCTGGACGGGGGATGCCATTCGCGGCGTCAATGGCGTGCGCGTTGATGATGGCGTGATGGATGGCGGCGAAGTCTCCATGTTCTATGATCCCATGATCGCAAAACTCATCACTTGGGGCGAAACCCGCGATGCGGCGGCCGATAAGCAAGTCGCAGCACTCGACCTGTTTGAGTTGGAAGGCCTTGGCCACAATATCGACTTCCTCTCGGCGATTATGCAGCATCCCCGCTTTCGGTCGGGTGAATTGACTACAGGATTTATTGCGGAAGAATATCCTGATGGCTTTGCAGGGACACCTGCATCAGCTGAATTGCTTGGCACGCTGGCCGGTATTGCTGGGTTTATGGCTTGCGCCAATGCCGATCGCGCGCGCCAGATTAGCGGGCAATTGGGTGATCCGCTTGATCCGCCGTCTGACTGGCAAGTGACCATTGGGTCAGCCAGCCATTTGGTCGAGGTGAGCGAGGAAGCGCTTTTGGTGGATGGTGAACCGCTCGACATCGCACTTGAGTTTACGCCGGGCGATAAGCTGATCATCGCGGAGATTGAGGGCGAGGAACTGGCCGTCAAAGTCGCCAGAACGCGGACGGGCTTCCGCCTGA
>RFSU01000267.1 GCA_009923795.1 Sphingomonadaceae bacterium | reverse complement strand
GCAGATACACTAACTGATACTCCGTCTCCAGGATTTAAAGTGTAGCTAGTTCCAGTTAAAGTATTTCCAGTTGTGCCAACAGTTATTGATCCACTGGTTAATGTTACTACCCCTACAGTTTCTGTTGCATCATTTAATTGTAAAGTTCCTCCATTTACAGTAACTGCTCCGCTATTAGATAATACTGCTCCAATAGATGCTCCGGTGCCATCTAAAAGTAAAGTACCTGCAGATACAGTTGTTCCTCCTGTGTAAGTGTTAGTGCCTGTTAATGTTAATGTTCCTGCTCCTGATTTAGTAAGTGTACTTGCTCCTGCAATAACACCACCGTAAGTAAGAGTTGTCGCTGAATCTGTATTAATTGTTCCAGCGCCCGTTAATGTAATTCCTCTATTATTACTTAAAGTAAAAGTTCCTGTGGTATTTAAAGTGCCTCCATTAAATGTAATGCTGGTTGCAGTTGGAGACACTGGAACAGCTCCTAAATTTCTATCTGAACTTATTTTTAAAGTACCACCAGATATAGTTGTGATGCCTGAATAAGTATTGGTGCCTGATAAAGTTAATGTGCCAGATCCATCTTTTGTTAATGTTCCAGTACTTGTTGCAATAGGATCTGCAACTGTAATATTTCCTGATCCTCCAAAAGTTAGATTAAAAGTTCCATCAATTCCGTTTCCACTTGCAACATCTAAAGTTAATGTACCAGAGTCAGAATTAATTCTTGAAGCTGAAGCTTGAGTAATTAATCCTGCATAAGTATTAATCCCTGAAACATTTCTTAAAGCTCCACCAGAACTAATTCCACTTCCGTTTAATGTTAAGGGTTCTGCATTAATTGAAGTTGTAATTTCTAAAGCCGCATTATTTGCAACTGTTGTGCCAGTAGATGTTGCTCCTAGAGCTGCAGCATTAGAAGCTTTTAATACACCAGCTGATATTGTGGTAGATCCTGTGTAAGTATTAACTCCAGATAATGTTAATGTTCCAGCTCCTGCCTTTTCAAGAGCTCCTGTTCCTGAAATAATTCCGCTTAATCTTTGGGTAGTCGTTCCAATTGAAAGTGTTCCCAGCATTTGAAATGTTATTTGAATAAGTTCCGCTTCCTAATGTTCCTGTAACCGACAATGTTCCAGCTGATATTGTTGTAGCTCCTGAATAAGTATTTGCGTTTGACAGTATTAAAGTTCCAGCTCCTGCCTTTTCAAGAGCTCCTGTTCCTGAAATAATTCCGCTTAATCTTTGGGTAGTCGTTCCAATTGAAAGTGTTCCAGAGTTTGAAATGTTAGCAGAATAAATTCCACCACTTCCTAATGTTCCTGTAACCGACAATGTTCCAGCTGATATTGTTGTATCTCCTGAATAGGTGTTACCTCCAGATAAAGTCCAAGTACCTGCACCAGCTTTCGTAACTGTTCCAGCTATTGTTCCAATAGTACTTGCAAGTGAACTTCCTGTTGCAGCTCCATCTAAAGTTAATGCAAAACCAGAACCTGTGATAGTTCCAATGCTAGATAATATAATATTATTTTCAGAATAAATTGTTGTAGGTGCACCTAAAGTAATTAAACCTGAATAAGTTGTAGCTGAACCAGAGTTAATAAGAGCTCCATTAGATCCTGCTGATCCTGTCCCACTTAGAGTTAATGATTCTGTGATTCCTAAAGTAAAACCTGCAAGATCAAGAGTTGCTCCACTTGCAACAACTGTTCCAGCTGCATTTGTGCCAAGTGGTGAATTAGGGGACATTCCATTTGCTCCAAGTTTTAATGTTCCAGCTGATATTGTTGTTATGCCTGAGTAAGTATTTGCGCCATTAGATAATGTTAATGTTCCAGCTCCTGCCTTTTCAAGAGCTCCTGTTCCTGAAATAATTCCGCTTAATCTTTGGGTAGTCGTTCCAATTGAAAGTGTTCC
>RFSU01000266.1 GCA_009923795.1 Sphingomonadaceae bacterium | reverse complement strand
GGGAAGAAGCTTAAATGCCGAAAGGGGGTTGGCTGCATTGTGAAACGCACCTCTTCCCATTGCCCCGTCCAGCCAGCGTGCGGCAATGGATGATCAAACCGCCATTGGCCGCCGCCATCTTCATCAGACCCGGGCACAAATTCCCCCGCCGCATCCCAATTGGCTTGCGCCGGGGCCCAAAGCGCCTGTGGTTCGGGCCGGATGAAACGCTGCGGGCCATAACGCTCCAGCTTACGGCCATGCCCCGAATCAATCAGGCCATAATCCGCCCAAGCGTCACCAATCAGGGTGATGGGCGTCATACCGCAGGGGTCGCCCGTTCCGCGACATAAGCGGCCACGGCCTCCTTGGTCGCGGGCAAAATATCATATCGCTCTGCCCGGTCGAACAAATTGCCCACCCGCGTTGGCAAGGCAGGGCGCACGCCCGTTGCCCGCTCGACAGCGTCGGAGAATTTGGCCGGATGGGCCGTTGCAAGCGTTACAACCGGAACATCGGTGGGCAGGCCCGCTGCGCGCGCTGCGGCAAGGCCAATGGCCGTATGCGGATCAATGATCTGGCCCGTCCGTTCGGCGGCCCAGCGCATGGCGTCTGCCATGGCCGTTGGATCAATGCGCGCACTGATGAACAGGTCCTTCGCGCCCGCAATCATCGGGGCGGGGATTTGCATCGCCCGGCTCGATTCGAACCCGGCCATCATCCCGGCAAGGGTTGGGCCATCGCGGCCCGCAAGATCGAACAAGAGCCGTTCAAAATTAGAGCTGACCTGAATGTCCATGCTGGGTGTCGCCGTCGCGGTGACGGTGCCACAGCTATAATCGCCCGTGGTCAGGGCACGGTGCAGAATGTCATTCACATTGGTCGCCACAATCAGCCGCGATATGGGCAGGCCCATCCGCTCCGCCACGTAACCTGCAAAAACATCGCCGAAATTGCCCGTGGGGACGGAATAAGCAATGGGGCGATCTGGCGCTCCAAGGCGGACGGCGGTGTAAAAATAATAAACAATCTGCGCCATCAACCGGGCCCAGTTGATCGAATTGACCGCCGAAACCGTAAAGCGGCCATTGAAAGCACGGTCGTTGAACAGCGCCTTCACAATCGCTTGGGCATCGTCAAAGCTGCCCTTAATCGCGACATTATACACATTGGGGGCGAGCACCGTAGTCATCTGACGCCGCTGCACATCCGAGACGCGGCCCAAGGGGTGCAACATGAAGATATCAATCTTCGCACGGCCCGCCACGCCATCAATGGCCGCAGACCCGGTATCGCCTGATGTCGCGCCGATGATGGTCAGATGCGCATCGCGCTTGGCCAAAAATGTCTCAAACAACTGACCGAGCAACTGCAAGGCCACATCCTTGAACGCCAGTGTCGGCCCGTGGAATAATTCCATCAGCCAATGCGTCGAATCCAGCTGGACCAAGGGCGTCACAGCGTCATGCGAAAAGCGCCCATAAGCGATGGTGCATAGCCGCTTGAGCGTCGCATCATCTAGGCTGCCCGCGACAAAGGGACGCATAATGGCAACGGCCGTATCGACATAGGACAGGCCTTGAAGGGCGGTGATCTCTTCGCGCGAGAAACGTGGCCAATGATCCGGCACATAAAGCCCGCCATCTGACGCAAGGCCAGCCAGCGTCGCGCCTTCAAAATCGAGCGTCGGGGCGCTCCCTCTGGTGCTGATATACCGCATGAGTGCGCGCGTTAGCCCTGTTGCCCGGCTGGGGCAAGGTCAGGTGAAGGCCTGCCGCAGCAATTGAAGCCCAACCACGACCATCAACAGGGAGATGATTGTGGCAAAGCGGGCCGGGCTGAGGCGGCGGACAAGCCATACACCGGCAAAAGTGCTGGCAATGGCGACAGGCATAAAAACGAGCGTGAGCTGCAGGTTCGCCGCCGTAAATTGCCCCAGA
>RFSU01000265.1 GCA_009923795.1 Sphingomonadaceae bacterium | reverse complement strand
GACCCGCAGGCGGCGCTCTACTATCTCGCCCGGATGCTCGTCGCGGGCGAAGAGCCGCTGTTCGTTCTGCGACGACTTGTGCGCTTTGCCAGCGAAGATGTGGGCCTTGCTGACCCGCAAGCGCTTGTTCAATGCCTTGCCGCAAAAGACGCCTATGATTTTCTAGGCAGCCCAGAAGGCGAATTGGCGATTGTGCAGGCCTGCCTCTATCTGGCGACCGCCCCCAAATCGAACGCCGCCTATGTCGCGCAAAAGGCGTCCTGGAAGGCCGCCCGCGACACAGGGTCTTTGATGCCGCCGGCCAATATCCTCAACGCGCCAACAAAGCTGATGAAAGAGATCGGCTATGGCCAAGGCTATGCCTATGATCATGATCGCGACGGCGCGTTTAGCGGCGATAATTATTGGCCGGATGAGATGACAGCGCAGGAATTTTATCGCCCCTCCCCCCGCGGCTTTGAGTCAAAAATTCAAGAACGGCTGGCCTATTGGGATAAGCTGCGCGCCGCGCGGGAAAAAGACGGGGCCTAGCCTGACGTAAACGTAAGGTTATGCTGGACAGCGGCAGATGTTTCAGCAAAAACGCGCGGCATGACACTTCCAGCTATTTTCGATCGCCTCCGCCTTCCCATCATCGCATCGCCGCTCTTCCTCGTCTCGGGGCCAGATTTGGTGATTGCGCAGTGCAAAGCGGGTATTGTTGGCTCTTTTCCGGCGCTTAACGCGCGGCCACAGACCATCCTGGATGAATGGATCCATCGGATCACGGAAGAATTAGCGGCCTGGAACCGCGACAATCCTGATCGGCCCGCAGCGCCCTTTGCGGTCAACCAGATCGTCCATAAGTCCAACAATCGTTGGGAAGAAGACATGGCGACCTGTGAAAAATGGCAGGTTCCGATCATCATCACCTCTTTGGGCGCACGCGAAGACCTGAATGCCGCCGTCACTCGCTGGGGCGGTGTGACTTTGCATGATGTGGTGGATGATCGTTTTGCCCGCAAAGCCATTGAAAAGGGCGCAACTGGCCTGATCCCAGTTGCAGCAGGCGCCGGTGGTCATGCGGGTAAGCTTTCCCCCTTCGCGATTGTTCAGGAAATTCGAGAATGGTTTGACGGGCCGGTGGCGCTGTCGGGATCAATCGCCAATGGCGGCGCGGTTCTCGGTGCTCAGGCCATGGGGGCAGACCTTGCCTATATTGGCTCCCCGTGGATTGCGACCTTTGAGGCGAATGCCGATGAAGGATATAAGCAGGGGATCGTCGAAGGCGCGGCATCGGACATTGTCTATTCCAACCTCTTCACGGGCGTTCACGGCAATTATCTGCGCCAGTCGATCGTTAATGCCGGGCTTGATCCCGACAATCTGCCCGAAGGCGACATATCGACCATGAACTTCGGCTCTGGTGGCAATACCGAAGCCAAGGCCTGGCGCGACATTTGGGGCTCTGGCCAAGGCGTTGGCGCGGTCAAGGCCGTTGAATCGGTTGCAGACCGCGTGGATCGATTGGAACGCGAATATCTGGCGGCACGGGCTCGGCTGGCGCTCTAAGCGCCTGACGCACTTTGATCCTTGGCGAAAATTTCCCAGGCGGAAATGAACATGGCCGCGATCACGGGGCCAATGATAATCCCATTCACGCCTAACAGGGCAATGCCGCCCAGCGTTGCAATGAGCACGATATAATCGGGCAATTGCGTATCCTTGCCGACCAAGATCGGGCGCAAAATGTTATCGATTGTCGAAATGACAAACAGGCCGAACAAAAGGAGGGCCGAGCCACGCTCCACCTCTCCCGTTGCCAAGAGATAGACGGCCACAGGCACCCAGACCAACCCCGTGCCAATGGCAGGAACCAGCGACAACATGCCCATCACGACGCCCCACAGCAGCGGCGCACGAATATCCAAAAAGTAAAAGGCAAGGCCGCCAAGCATG
>RFSU01000264.1 GCA_009923795.1 Sphingomonadaceae bacterium | reverse complement strand
GCATCCCCGAGGGTCTTGCCCGAGGCAAACGGCGCCTCGTCGGTCCATGCGAGTTTCGAGACTTCGACAATTTTGCGAACCAGAGAGAAGCCGTTCGAATGGGCGCCCGATGAGGGCAGCCCAATAAGTCTGTCACCCGGCTTGATGCCTGATTTGGGTAAAAGATGGCCTCGTTCCGCGGCACCTACGGCAAAACCTGCGAGATCATAGTCGCCTTTGGCGTAAAGGCCGGGCATTTCGGCGGTTTCGCCGCCAATCAGCGCGCAGCCCGAAGCGATGCAGCCCTCGGCAATGCCTTTAACAATCGCCGCGCCAACATGGGGGGCGAGCTTTCCGGTTGCAAAATAATCCAGAAAGAACAGCGGTTCAGCGCCTTGGACGATCAGATCATTTGCGCACATGGCGACCAGATCAATGCCCACCCCATCATGATGGCCCGAATCAATGGCGAGTTTCAATTTGGTGCCAACGCCGTCATTCGCCGCGACCAATAACGGGTCTTCAAAGCCAGCTGCTTTCAGATCAAAAAAGCCACCAAAGCCGCCAAGATCCGCGTTTGCGCCCGCTCTGCGCGTCGCTTTTGCTAAGGGCGCAATGGCGCGCACCAGCGCGTTGCCAGCCGCGATTGAGACGCCTGCCTGTTCATAGGTGTAGGATGTGGAGGAGGGAGTTTCTTTGGTCATATCAAGGCTGCTAGCGTTATCGCACTTGGAATTCCACGCCCAACTCGTCAAAAGGCGCTGGTGATCCTATCTGTTCGATATATTCGCGTTCTTAGTGCGATGATTGCGCTTGTCGTTGGGGCGGCGGGAATGGCCGTATTCGCCCAGCTGGAAAGCGGAGATCGCGGCGTCGCGCCCATTGACAGTTCCAGCAATTTCGAAGTGTCGGGCATTGCTGTTGATGTCGCCGCGCGGGATGCAGAGACGGCCCGTATGCGTGGCTGGCGCGAGGCGCAACGGATGGCTTGGGGACAGCTTTGGACGCAAACACATGGCAGCACGCCGCCCCAGCTTGGTGATGCAGCTCTAGATGGCCTAGTCTCTGGCATTGTTGTCGAAGATGAACAAATCGGGCCGCAACGTTATATTGCGCGGCTTGGCGTCCTATTCGATCGGGTGAGAACAGCTGAGCTTCTTGGCGTTGCGGGCAAGATCCGTCGGTCAGCGCCGCTGCTCATTATCCCGGTTCAATATAATGGGGGAGTTTCGCAAAGTTTTGAAACGCGCACACAATGGCAGAAGGCTTGGGCACGGTTCAGGACGGGGGACAGCGTGATTGATTATGTTCGTCCAACGGGGACCGGGGCTGACCCGCTGCTGTTAACGCAGGCGCAAGTGGGGCGTCCGGGGCGACGTTGGTGGCGTATGCTGCTTGACCAATATGGGGCGGCGGATGTGATTATTCCGCAGGTGCGGCTGGAACGCATCTATCCAGGGGGCCCGATCATTGGGCATTTTTCGGCCTTTACCGGCCCAGATTCGCGACCGCTTGGTCATTTCTCTCTTCGCGTGGCGTCATCCGCGGCACTGCCAAGCCTTATGGATGCGGGTGTGCGGCGGCTTGATGGCATGTTTGCTTCGGCACTTGCCGGTGGTCGCTTGCGGCCAGACACGTCTCTCGTGATTGAAGAGCCAGTGTCCAGCGATGATCTTGAAGCGGTGACTGAGGCAGTGACTGACGGGCCTGTGGCGGCGTCAGATGTGTTGGGCCAAGATAGTTCTGCTTCGGCAAGTGTTCGGACGCTGATGCTGCAAGTTGATTTGTTGTTGATGCCGGCCATGCCTTTTGCTTCACCCAGTACCGAGCGCATTGCCAATCTGCGGCAGGAACCCGGCTATCGCAAGCGCTTGTCACGCTTCACAGCGCCCACCGATATGTCAGGCCATCCCACTCTGACATTTCCGTCGGGCTCTACATCCAAAGGCCGTCCGGCGG
>RFSU01000263.1 GCA_009923795.1 Sphingomonadaceae bacterium | reverse complement strand
AAGAGTGTCGGCGTGTTTGGTCAGGCGACGTGGACCCCGCCGGTCGGCAGCGATATGCTCCACCTGACGGCTGGCTTGCGTTGGACGCGTGACCAGAAGAATGGGCAGCTGTTCACGATCAATGGTCTTGCGCCGACGATCCCAGTCAACGGCGTCAACGTCAGCGGGCCAATCGCACTGGACGCGAGCTGGTCGCGGCTCGATCCTATGGTTAATCTCTCCGTTGATTTATCCGATGGCATTATGGCCTATGGGAAGTGGAGCACCGGCTATCGGTCTGGCGGTGCAAGCTCACGATCTTTGTCTTACCGTAAGTTCAATCCGGAATCGGTTTCGATGTTTGAAATCGGTGCAAAGACAGAATTTTGGGACCGCAAGGCGCGCCTGAATGTCTCCGGCTATTATGGGGACTATAAGGACATTCAGCTCGACTTTTCGGGGCTGTATGAAGATATTGTCAACGGCGTCCGCGTCGCAACGACGCGCACGACCACCGATGTCGTCAACGCGCCCGGAACTGGGAAGCTAAAGGGGCTCGAAGCTGAGCTGACCCTTGCACCTGCGGAAGGGCTGACGCTTTCCGGGAGTTTTGCCTGGAATAGCGTGAAGATACCGGCAACTGTTAACCCGTTCCCGCAAACGGGTGGGGTGCTCATCACAAAGCCAATCCCGATCTACCAGGTGTACACCCCCAAATATTCCGCCAGCGGTGCGATGGACTATGAGGTGCCGTTGAACGACCTCACTGCCAAATTCCATCTCGATGTTAACTATGACAACGGTTACTATATCAACTACACCGACGTAGAATATGATCCCATATCCCGTGCGGTCCGTTATACACAGCCCAAGGGCGACAAGGCGTTCATTGTCAACGCGCGCGTCTCGCTCGCCGACATTAAACTCGGCTCAGACGACACGAAAATGACGCTTTCGATATGGTCACGTAACTTGCTTAACGAACAACATGTTTTCTACAAATCGGCGTCAGCGCGGGCAGGGGTTAGCGGCTTCTTTAACGATCCTCGCACCTTTGGGTTCGATATCAACATCAAAATGTAATTGAGTAATCGGGGTTCTATGCCAATTGGCATGGAACCCCGTAATTTCAGGAACGACAGATAAGAGGGACACGCCGTGGGACGCTCATTTGGGACCAAGATTTTTCTTCTTGCATTTCTCATGCCCGCGGCGTCGTTTGCGGCTCCCCCATCAGAGGCTTTGGTCGAGCGCACCAGTTCAACGGAATTGACGGTGCGTTGGTTGTCGGCAGACCCTGTCGATGTGTTGATCAGTGACAATGCCATTATTGAGCCTTCAAGCGCTGCGTTGGTTTCGGCGCGGGACCGCGATGGCAAACATCTGATTGCAAATGCAACATCGGCGAGAAGTTATGTCCTGTTGCGCAACACCCGAACTGGTGAATCGACCGAGGTCGCGGAACGACTTCTTCCGCTCGAGGGAGGGTCTAATTTCCGGGACATGGGCGGCTATCCTGCAGCAGATGGCAAGCATGTCCGCTGGGGCAGAATGTTTCGCTCGGGCGGCCAGGCCATGTTGACCCCAACAGACCTTGAACGCGTCCGCCAGCTCAAACTTGCGAATTTGGTTGATTTGCGTTCGGATGAGGAGCGCTTGCTCGCGCCATCAAAAATTGATGGCGTTGCCTATACTGCCATTGGATATTCTATGGCAAAACTCAGCCTGGGCGGTGGCATGGACGCCACGTATCGCGGATTTCCGTCGATGATGGCGCCGCAGTTGCGCCAGATTTTCGCCAAACTGCTTCGGGAAGAGCAGCCTTTGGCCTATAATTGTTCTGCCGGTCAGGATCGCACAGGCTTTGTCTCAGCCATGATCCTGTCTGCACTTGGAACCCCGCGGGAAACAATTTTCGCAGATTACCATTTGACCACTTCTCTGCGCAAACCAGAAAATGAAATGCCGCC
>RFSU01000262.1 GCA_009923795.1 Sphingomonadaceae bacterium | reverse complement strand
GCAACGCTAGCAAAGCAGCGCCAATAATTTGGATGCCGGGTATAAGCAAAAATATACCGACCAGCAGCCCGAGCGCAACGCCGCGCGGCACCGACCGCCGAGTGAAACGCCACAGGGCTGGGTGAAATACCCGCTGCGCAAAGGGCCGCAAAAAACGGCTCTTCTCAAAACTCTCCCGCCGGGGAGAATTGTTTCGTATCCAATCAGAAAGCCAAGTCATCCGCGGTCCCGCAACAATCGTCCGGCCTCCCGCTTCCAATCCCGTTCTTTGATTGTCTCGCGCTTGTCATGCGCCTTTTTGCCCTTGGCCAGCGCCAGCTCAACCTTGGCCCGTCCGCGCCCATTAAAATAAATGGATAAGGGAACCAGCGTCATCCCGTCACGCGCGACCGCGCCGTAGAGCTTGTTGATCTCCCGCTCATGCAGCAAAAGCTTACGGGGGCGTTTCGGCTCATGGTTAAAGCGATTACCGTGGCTAAACTCTGGGATGTTCGCGTTGACCAGCCAAACCTGGCCGTCCTGCACTTCGGCATAGCTTTCAACGATTGATCCTTGCCCAAATCGAAGCGACTTCACTTCGGTTCCCGTCAGGGCAATTCCGGCCTCAACCGTATCGTCTATAAAATACTCATACCGGGCACGCCGATTCTCTGCGACCGTCTTCACTTTTTCAAATGTTGCAGGCCGCGGGCGCGCCATCAGATCAGGCTAGCATGACGAAGCCCAGCATCCACTGCACGACAAGATGCATCTGACGCTGGGGTCAATGGCAGGCGCACCTCATCTGGAAAGCCCTTCAGAACCTGAGACATGGCGTATTTGAC
Source organism: Sphingomonadaceae bacterium (assembly GCA_009923795.1). Taxonomy (GTDB): domain Bacteria; phylum Pseudomonadota; class Alphaproteobacteria; order Sphingomonadales; family Sphingomonadaceae; genus Aquisediminimonas. Next base: position 1,126 of record RFSU01000262.1, on the reverse strand, counting down.
AGGCCCGGGGGATGCATCGGTGAACAAGGCGCCATGAAGCGGATGCAAGCGATCATTAATCTCGCGTGCCCGCGCATAATCAGCGTCAAGGCAGGCCTGTTGCAACTCGGCACAAAGGCGTGGAGCGACATTGGCCGTCACCGAAATACAACCGACACCCCCAGCCGCGTTAAACGCAAGGGCCATATCATCATTGCCGGATAGCTGGCAAAAATCAGGCCCGCAGCTCAACCGATGCGATCCAACCCGCGCAAGGTTACCGCTGGCATCCTTAATCCCAACAATTGAGGGGATTTCTGCAAGACGGGCCACTGTTTCCGGCAACAGATCCGTAACTGTCCGTCCGGGCACATTGTAAAGGATGATGGGTAAATCACAGCCATCTGCAAGCCGAGCGTAATGCGCGTAAATGCCCTCTTGGCTTGGACGATTATAATAGGGTGCAACAACAAGCGCCGCTGCCGCCCCGGCCTGCTGCGCAAAGCGCATATGGCGCTCCGCTGTCGCCGTATCGTTGGACCCACAGCCCGCAATAACGGGGACCCGGCCCTGAGCTTCTTCGAGGCATAGCTCGATCACACGATAATGCTCATCATAAGAAAGGGTCGCGCTCTCGCCCGTGGTGCCGCAGGGCACTAGGCCGCTTGACCCTTGCTCGATCTGCCAGTTCACCAAAAGGCGAAAAGCAAGCTCATCGACTGCACCGTCCCGAAAAGGCGTTACCAACGCCGGAATTGAGCCAGAAAACATCTGCGCGGCCCTTCACCTGATAGATGGTTTGCGCCATAACCAAAACTGGTCCAGTCATGACGTTGAAGCCCAAATAAGGATGCAAACCCCAATATGTCCAGCATGTTGTCTCTGACATCCGTAAAAGCATTGATCCTTGGTGGTCTGTCAGTCATTATGGCCGCACCTCATCCCGTCCAAGCACAGGCTGCCGCCGCGCCTTTCCCCGGTGCATTGCCCACGACGCTTCCCAACGTCAGCCCACAGCCGGCATCGTCCGTCATCAACCCCATGACCGCAATTTTGTCGCAATGGACGAGTTTGCGCCGAAATGACGCCCTGCCCTTTAGCGCCTATGCCGATTTTCTGCTTGTCCATAAAGATTGGCCGGGCGACG
>RFSU01000261.1 GCA_009923795.1 Sphingomonadaceae bacterium | reverse complement strand
AGTTCAGCCAAAATCCCATCAAAGGGCGCAATTAAGCTGTGTTCCATCTTCATAGCTTCGAGCGTCAGCAGCCTTTGCCCACGTGTAACGCGATCGCCTGCCGCAACTTCGACGGAGAGGATGCGGCCTGGCATGGGGGAGAGAATGGCTCCATTGCCGCTCGCGCCGCCGGATTTGCCGTCTTCCCGCCAAGGCTCCAGCCGCCAAACGGCACCATTTTCCGCCACAAGCATTTGCCGCGCTGGCGTTGTTTCGCCGGGGCCATGCAATTGCGCCTCGACCCGCTCTCCATCGAGTAGGAAGGGCGCGCTCCTCTTGTCTGGCGCATTGAGGCGAAAGCCCGCCTGAAGTGACTGAGGCACCATCGCCATAGCCGCCCGTGTGAGGGCGCTTACCGAGGGCTGCGGGGCAGCAGTTAAGCTATCCGCCCCACGCTCGATCAGGCCTGTGTCCACATCGCCGTCAGCAAAGGCAGGATGGTTCAGCGTGCGATAGAGGAAGGGGGTGTTGGTTTTGACAGGCCAGACCGCGGTTTCCCCCACCATATCGGCCAATTGATTGCGGGCGTCCTCCCGATCATCGCCCCGGGCGATCAGCTTGGCGATCATCGGGTCGTAATAGGGGCTAATCTCACCCCCTTCTTCAACGCCGCTGTCGATCCGCCCGCCATAGCCCGTTTGGAACAGCTCCAACTTACCTGTGCTTGGCAAAAAGTCCCGCGTCGGGTCTTCGGCGTAAAGTCGGGCTTCCATCGCCCAGCCATTGAGCGTGATCTCGTGCTGCAGCAGAGGTAGAGGCTCTCCTGCGGCCACGCGCAGCTGCCATTCGACGAGATCGACTCCCGTCACTTCTTCCGTCACGGGATGTTCAACCTGAAGACGCGTGTTCATTTCCATGAACCAGATGCGATCCGCACGCAGGCCTTCTGAGGCATCGGCGATAAACTCAATTGTGCCCGCACCCACATAATCAACGGCTTGAGCGGCGCGAACGGCGGTATCGCACAAGGCCTGCCGTGTCGCGTCGTCCATGCCGGGGGCTGGGGCTTCTTCAATCACCTTTTGGTGACGGCGCTGGAGCGAACAATCCCGCTCAAATAAATGGACGATATTGCCGTGCATATCGCCAAACACTTGCACCTCAATATGACGCGGGCGGGCGATATATTTTTCGATAAGGACGCGGTCTTCCCCGAAAGAGGCCGCGGCTTCCCGCTGGCAAGAGGCCAGAGCCTCGGCAAAATCCTCCGCCCGGTCAACACGGCGCATGCCTTTTCCGCCGCCGCCTGCAACTGCTTTGATGAGGACGGGATAGCCAATCTCATCCGCCTCTTGCGCCAGCCTTTTCGGGGACTGGTCGTCGCCCAAATAGCCCGGTGTCACGGGCACGCCCGCGTCTGCCATCAGCTTCTTGGCGGCATCTTTCAGACCCATAGCGCGAATGCTGTGTGGGCTTGGCCCGACCCAAATCAGCCCTGCTGCAATCACAGCTTCGGCAAAATCTGCATTTTCTGACAGAAACCCATAGCCGGGGTGAATGGCCTCTGCCCCAGATGCCTGTGCAGCGGCAATGATCCGTGCTCCATCCAAATAGCTTTCCCGCGCCGGCGACGGCCCGATATTCACGGCCATATCTGCGTCGCGCACGTGCAATGCATTTTTGTCCGCATCGGAACAGACAGCAATCGTCCGCAGACCCATATCGCGCGCTGTGCGGATAATCCTACAGGCAATTTCTCCGCGATTTGCAATAAGGAGTGAGGAAAAGGTCATCTTAACGTCTTTCAAACCTCTCTTGTGTTGCGGACAATACCCCTCCACCCCGCCCGCTGGTGCGGGCGCGGTCCCCCTCCCCGTGCCGGGGAGGTTCGGACGGTGATAACCATTTGCCCAAGGCCTTAACCCAAAAGAGTGACATCCTTCAAACCTCCCCGGCACGGGGAGGGGGACCGC
>RFSU01000027.1 GCA_009923795.1 Sphingomonadaceae bacterium | reverse complement strand
CTCGCAGAAAAGGTCGGCCTTTCGGCGATGGACTTACTCTCCGGCAAGAAGCTGCAAGGGGCGATTATGGGCGGCAACCGCTTCCCAGTTGATATTCCCCGGCTGGTTGATTTCTACATTCGCGGCCTTCTCGACCTCGACAGCATCATTGCCGAACGCATTCCGCTGTCCGCGATTAATGATGGGTTCGATAAGATGAAGAAGGGCGATTCCGCGCGCAGCGTGATCGTATTCGATCAATGACCGAAGCCCTCAACGCACAGACGCTGTTTTCCGGCGTGGTCAAAGCCGAAGGGGCAGATGCGCTCAACGAAGCCAATCTGACCGCCTGGATGCAGGACAATGTTGCCGGGTTTGAAGGCCCGATTGAGGTGTTCAAATTTGCCGGTGGGCAATCCAACCCAACCTATCGCATCAATGCGAAAAGTGGGTCTTATGTCCTGCGCCGCAAACCCTTTGGTCAGCTTTTGCCCAGCGCCCATGCCGTCGATCGGGAGTTTAAGGTCATTAACGGCCTTTACCCAACGGGCTTTCCCGTGGCCCGCCCCTATGGCCTGTGCACCGATGAGAGCGTGATCGGCAGTTGGTTCTACATCATGGCGATGGTTGAAGGGCGGACAATCTGGGACGGGGCGATGCCCGGTGCTACGCCCGAATTCCGCCGCCAAACCTATTTCGCCATGATCGACACTTTGGCTGCGCTGCACAACACCGATGTCGCGGCGGCTGGCCTGTCTGATTATGGCAAGCCCGGCAATTATTTCGGCCGTCAGGTGGATCGCTGGACGAAGCAATACCGCCTGTCAGAAACCGAACATATGCCGGTGATGGAACGGCTGATTGAATGGTTGCCCGCAACCCTGCCGGAACAGACCCGAACATCGGTCGTTCATGGCGATTACCGCATCGACAATATGATTTTTGCCGCAGACGCGCCCAAAGTGGTCGCGGTTCTGGATTGGGAGCTTTCCACCCTTGGCGATCCTTTGGCCGACTTCACCTATGTCGCCATGGCATGGGTGACCGACAATGCCGGCCGATCCGGCGTGCAGGATTTGGATCGCAAGGCCTTGGGCATTCCGGAACTGGACGAGGCGGTTGAACGCTATTGCCAAGCAACAGGTCGCGACGGCGTTCCCGATATGAATTGGTATTTTGCCTATAATTTCTTCCGCCTCGCCGGGATTATTCAGGGCATTAAAAAGCGCGTGATCGACGGCACGGCCAATTCCGCCCATGCCAAGGAAATGTCTGAACGCGTCAGCCCGCTTGCAGAAGCTGCCTGGGCCTTTGCGGTCAAGGCAGGGGCCTGACCCAAAAACGGCCTGATCGAAAACGGGCCTGAAAGAGGAGACTAAGATGTCGCTGTTCGACATGACGGGCCAAGTGGCCTTGATCACCGGATCATCCCGCGGAATTGGCAAAGCCATTGCCGAAGAAATGGCGCTCCACGGGGCTAAGGTCGTCATCTCCAGCCGCAAGCAGGATGCATGCGACGCCGTGGCAGCAGAGATTAATGCCCGTCACGGGGCCGGCACCGCAATTGCCGTTGCCGCCAACATCTCCTCCAAAGAGGGGCTTCAACATCTTGTCGATGAAACGCGCCGCGCCTTTGGCAAGATCACGGCTCTTGTCTGCAATGCAGCCTCTAATCCCTATTACGGCCCCTCGGCGGGCATTGCGGATGATCAATTCCGCAAGATCATGGACAATAATATTTTGTCCAACCATTGGCTGATCCATATGGTCGCGCCCGAGATGACGGCCCGTGGCGACGGGTCAATCACCATCATTTCCTCCATTGGTGGCCTGAAAGGCTCCACAGTCATCGGGGCCTATTGCATCTCCAAAGCGGCGGACATGCAGATGGCACGCAATTTGGCGGACGAATTCGGGCCCCAAGGTGTGCGTGTCAATTGCATCGCCCCGGGCCTCATCCGCACCGATTTTGCCCGGGCGCTTTGGGAAAATCCAGATACGCTGGCGCGCTCGACCGCCCGGTCACCGCTGCGTCGCATTGGTGAGCCAGAAGAAATTGCGGGTGCCGCTGTCTTCCTCGCATCACGCGCGGGCGGATTCACCACCGGCCAGACCTTTGTCATTGACGGCGGCCAGACGATCAGCGGCAGCTGACCCCAAATTATAGGAGACGAAATATGGGTGCATTGGACGGCAAAATTGCCATTATCACAGGGGCTGGATCCGGCATTGGCCGCGCCTCTGCCCTGCGCTTTGCAGCAGAGGGCGCAAAGCTTGTTCTGGGGGACAAGACGGACGCGGTGATGGACACGGCAAAGATGGTGAAGGACGCAGGCGGCATCGCCATCGCGCTTCAAATTGATGCCGGTGTGGAAGCCGATGTTGAAAAGCTGGTCACCACCGCCAAATCAGAATTTGGCGGGCTACACATTGCCTTTGCCAATGCGGGCGTGTCCGGCGGCATGGCGGGGATTTTTGATCTGACCACAGCTGAATGGACAGAGCTTTTGCGCGTGAACCTCATCGGCCCTTGGTTGATGGTGAAGCATGCTGGCCGTGCCATGATGGATGCAGGCCAAGGTGGCTCCATCATCCTCACCGCCAGCGTCGCGGGCATTCGCTCTGGTGCAGGCGGCCCAGCTTATTCAGCCTCCAAGGCAGGCGTCATCAATTTGGCGCAAGTCTCTGCGCAGCAAATGTCGGAAACGGGTGTGCGCGTAAACGCCATTTGCCCCGGCCTCACGGAAACGGGCATGACCAAGCCAACCTTTGATTATGCCCGTGAGAAAGAGGTGATGCACAAGGTCGGCCGTTTGAACCCGCTGCGCCGGGCCGCTCAACCAAGTGAACTCGCCAATGTTGCGCTGTTCCTTGCCTCTGATCAGGCCAGCTATGTCAATGGACAGGCGATTGCCGTTGATGGCGGTCTCTCCTCCTCTCATCCGGTTACGCGTCAGCTGACCGGCCAAACGGCGGTATAATATGCTTCAAGTTTCAAACCCCACAGATCTTGGCCTTCTGCCCGACCGGCTTGAGCGGATTGGCGCGTTCATTCAGCGCAAATATATCGATACAGGCCTGTTGCCGCATGGCGCCCTGCTCATTGGTCGAGGGGATGAAGTCGCCCATGTCTGGACGTCGGGCGTGGAGCAGGATGCCATTTTCCGCATCGCCTCCATGACAAAGCCCGTCACCTCAATTGCGCTGATGCAGTTGGTGGAACAGGGGCTTGTCTCTCTGCTGGACCCCGTGACCGATTATATCCCTGAATTTGCGTCGCTGGGCGTCTATGTCGGCGGCGGCGGCGTGACACCCTTTGTCACCCGCCCACCCGCATCCCCGGTGCGCGTGATTGATCTGCTGCGCCATACAGCGGGCTTCACCTATAGCTTTCAAGATATTGGCTATATCGACGCCGCCTATCGCAAAACCGATGTCGAAAATTGGTCGAAATTCGATAATGATGAAGTCATCGGCCTGTTGAAAGGTCTGCCGCTGGAATTTGATCCCGGCATCGCTTGGAATTATTCCATCGCAACCGACATTGTGGGCATCATCGTGTCGCGCGTTTCTGGCCTGTCGCTAGGGGATTATTTCCAAAAGCATATCTTCGGCCCGCTCGGCATGGTCGATAGCTTCTTCATGGTGCCCAAGGATAAGGCCCACCGCCTGCCGCCGGCCTATGTCTATCACCCAGTCGAAAAGATGAAGCCGTTCGACAAGGCAGGCGAAGAAAGCGGCTGGGCACGGCACCGCAAATTCCAATCCGGAGGCGGTGGTCTTGCCTCGACCCTGTCCGATTATCACCGGTTCTGCCGGATGCTGCTCAATGGCGGCGCGCTTGATGGTGTGCAGGTTATCAGCCCAAAGACGCTGGAGCTGATGACGGCCAACCATTTGCCGGGTGGCGGGGATTTGATCCAACATTCAAAGGCTTTGTTCAGCGAAGCCGAAAATGGCGGCATTGGCTTTGGCCTGGGATTTGCCTGCAATATCGATCCTGCCGCCACCGCATTGGCGGGGTCAAAGGGAGAGTTTTTCTGGGGTGGCATGTTCTCAACGGCATTCCTCGTCGATCCTGTCGAGCATATGACGATGGTGTTTATGACCCAATTAATGCCGTCCACCACCTACCCGCTGCGCCGGGAAATCCGATCAATGATGTATGCGGCCTTCGCCGCTTAGCAAATATCCCCCTCCCGCCTGCGGGAGGGGAGCAGAAAGGAAGAAAAATGCAGTCCGTAACCACCGAACGTCATGGCGACGTCCTCGTCATTCTCGTCAACAATCCGCCGGTTAACGCGCTGAGCTGGCACGTCCGTCAGGGCCTGAAGGATGGCATCGAAGAAGCACTGGCCGATGAGGCTATCAAGTCCGTCGTGCTGCGCTGTGCGGGCCAGACCTTCATCGCAGGGGCCGACATCACCGAATTCGGCAAACCGCCCCAAGGCCCGGATTTCAACGAGGTTCTGAACACGATTGAACTGGCGGGTAAGCCAGTGATCGCGGCGATCCATGGAACGGCGCTGGGCGGTGGTCTGGAAACCGCGCTCGTCTGTCATTACCGTATTGCCGTCCCGTCCGCGATGCTTGGCGTGCCGGAAGTCAAGCTTGGCCTGCTGCCCGGCGCGGGCGGCACGCAGCGCCTGCCGCGTATCGTCGGTGTCGAAGTTGCAGCGACCATGGTTTCGTCGGGTGATCCCCTGCCCGCATCCAAGGCGAAAGAACTGGGCCTTGTTGACGCATTGGCGGGTGAAGCAACGCTTGCCGACGACGCCATTGCCTTTGCGCGTGAGATGATTGCCCAAGGCCCGCGCCCAACGCGCGACCGGCCGATCAAGGGCGATATTGCCGTTATTGAACAGCTGAAGGCCGCCAATGCCCGCAAATGGAAGGGCTTTGACGCGCCCTATGCCAATTTGGCTTGCGTAGAAGCCGCGACCCGCCTTCCCTTTGAAGAGGGCATGGTCTTTGAGCGGACGGAATTCATGAAGCTGATGATGGGCAGCCAATCTGCCGCACAGCGTCATATGTTCTTTGCCGAACGAAAGGCCGCCAAAATTGATGGCCTGCCCAAAGATGTTCAGCTGCGCGACATTAAGAAAGTCGGCGTCATTGGTGCCGGCACCATGGGCGGCGGCATTTCTATGAATTTCCTTCAGGCGGGCATCCCTGTCACCATTGTTGAAATGGCGAAGGATGCGCTGGATCGCGGCGTTGGCGTCATTCGCAAGAATTACGAAGCCTCTGCCGCCAAGGGCCGCTTCTCAGCCGACAAGGTTGAAAAGATGATGGGCCTGCTGACCCCGACGCTCAGCATGGAGGACTTGGCCGACTGTGATCTCGTGATCGAAGCCGTCTATGAAAGCATGGACGTGAAGAAGGATGTGTTCGGCAAGCTCGACAAGATCGTGAAACAAGGCGCCATTCTCGCCAGCAACACCTCCTATCTCGATGTGAATGAAATTGCGGCCTCCACCAGCCGTCCGGCGGATGTGCTGGGCATGCACTTCTTCTCGCCCGCCAACGTCATGAAACTTCTGGAAGTGGTGCGGGGAGACAAGACCGCGCTGGATGCACTGGCGACGGTCATGGCGCTGTCCAAGAAGATCAAAAAGGTCGCGGTTGTCGCGGACGTCTGCCACGGCTTTATCGGCAATCGGATGCTGTCCGAACGGCAGGGCCCGGCCAATCAGCTTCTTCTTGAAGGGGCAACACCGGCGCAGATTGATAAGGTGCACACCGATTTCGGGATGCCGATGGGGCCGTTCCAAATGGCCGATCTGGCTGGCCTCGACATTGGCTGGCACCGGGACCCGTCCCGGATTGAGACAATCCGTGATGCACTGTGCGCCGCTGGCCGCTTGGGCCAGAAGAATGGCAAGGGCTTTTACGATTATGATGAAAAGCGCAATGGCACACCCAGTGCCGAGGCGCTGGCCATTATCGAAGAATTCCGCGCCACATCCAACCTGCCCAAGCGGGAGATTTCGGATCAGGAAATCATTGAGCGCACGCTCTACCCCATGGTCAATGAAGGCTATAAAATCCTGGAAGAAGGCAAGGCCCAGCGCGCATCGGATATCGATGTCGTCTGGATCTATGGCTATGGCTGGCCCGTCTATCGTGGTGGCCCCATGTTCTGGGGCGACCTGGAAGGGGCAGGCAAGATTGTTGCCGCGCTCGAAAAGCATGGTGTCAAGGTTGCGGATAGCTTGAAGGCGAAGGCCTGAGCGACTAACAGCGCCCGACTCTCCGTCATCCCAATAGGGAGGACGGAGCTAAGGCGAATTGGAGCATAACATGAGTGAGATTGTCGCAGCAGACGAGCTTCGCCTGCTGATCGAGCGCATTGAGCGTTTGGAAGAAGAGAAAAAGGGCATCGCCGACGATGTTCGCGACGTCTATTCCGAAGCCAAAGCGCGCGGATATGATGCCAAGATCATGCGTCAAATCGTGCGCCTTCGGAAAATGGAAAGCCATGACCGTCAGGAAATGGAAGCAATTCTGGATACCTATAAGGCAGCGCTCGGCCTCGCCTGAACTGAGCCTTATATTGCCACCCTCTTGACCCCGCGGCCTGTCTCATCAAGACTTCCGGCGGCGCATGGCAAGAACAGCCGATAGACGCGGCATCAATCGGGATTATGAACTATTGGGACAGGGCGGGTCGATGCTGATAGTTTCAGCCTCAGGCACCGCCGTTAAGCTGGGATAAGTTACGGATATGGCAGGTCATTCCAAATTTAAGAACATCATGCACCGCAAGGGCGCGCAGGATAAAAAGCGGTCGGCGCTTTTTTCAAAGCTGTCGCGCGAAGTTACGGTGGCTGCAAAAATGGGCCTGCCAGACCCGGAAGCCAATGCCCGGCTGCGCGCGGCGGTGCTCGCCGCACGCGCACAATCCATGCCGAAGGACAATATCCAGCGGGCCATTGATAAGGCCTCTGGCTCTGACCTCGAGACCTATGAAGAAATTCGTTATGAAGGCTTTGGCCCCGGCGGCGTTGCCATCATCGTCGAAGCGCTGACCGATAATCGCAACCGCACGGCCACCAATGTCCGCACCGCTTTTTCCAAAAATGGCGGCAATCTCGGCACCGGCGGGTCGGTGAGTCACGGCTTTGATCGGCTGGGCCTGATCGAATATCCGGGCAAGGCGGGTGATGCGGATAAGGTGTTTGAAGCAGCCCTTGAAGCGGGCGCCGATGATGTCGAATCCTCTGAGGAGGGCCATTCCATCTGGACCAGCGTCGATTCCCTGCATGAAGTGGCCAAGGCCCTCGAAACTGCGCTTGGGGAGCCGGAAGGCGTCAAGCTCGCTTGGAAGCCAACAACGATGGTTGATGTGAGCGAAGACGATGCCGGCAAGCTGCTTCGGATGATCGACACGCTTGAAGAAGATGATGACGTCCAGACCGTTTGGGGCAATTACGACGTCTCGGATGAGATTATGGAAAAACTGGGGTGATGGGGCATGCCCCCACCCCATCGGGATCACACTCTGCGTGATTATTCTTGGCATTGATCCCGGCCTTGGCACCACAGGATGGGGCCTTATTCAGGCAGAGGGCAATCGGCTGTCCCATATCGCCAATGGCCATATCTCCACCAACAGCAAAGAGAGCCTGCCCGATCGGCTCGTGCAGATTGACCGGGAATTGACCGATCTCATCCTCAAGCACCAACCCGATGGGGCGGCGGTGGAAGAGGTCTTCGTCAACAGCAACCCGCAATCGACGCTTAAACTTGTGCAGGCGCGCGGTGCCATTCTCCTCTCCTTGGCGCGCACGGGGCTCCAGCCGGGGGAATATGCCGCCCGACTGATCAAGAAAGCCGTTGTCGGCATCGGCAATGCGGAAAAGAGTCAAGTGCATGCCATGATCAGCCGCCTGTTGCCCGGCGCTAAAATTACAGGCGCAGATTCGGCCGATGCACTGGCTGTTGCCATCACCCACGCCCATCACATGGCCAGCGCGCGGCGGATCGCCTGATCTTATCCCCGACACGGGCACGAAAAGCAGAACAAATCCTTCGACATGCAGGGGCTGCGCGCTAAAGAGGGGGCATGATCGCCCGCTTGACCGGAACCCTTGTCGAAAGCGCCGCTGACCATGCGGTAATCGATGTGAATGGCGTCGGGTATCTCATCCTTGCCTCCAGCCGAACGCTCAGCGCCATTGGCGGCACGGGAAGCCAAGTCACCCTCTATACCGAACTTCAGGTGCGCGAAGATTCTATGACGCTGTTCGCCTTTGGCAGCGCGGGAGAGCGGGACTGGTTCCGCCTATTGACGGGCGTGCAGGGCGTGGGTGGCAAGGTTGCGCTCTCGATCCTCTCGACGCTGGATGCAGAGGAACTGAGCCAAGCCGTGGCGCGACAGGACAAGGCAATGGTCGCCCGCGCCAATGGCGTTGGCCCCAAGCTTGCCGAACGCATTGTGCGTGAATTGAAAGACAAGGTTGGCCCGGTTGCGATTGGCCCTGCGGGCGCGACCCCAATGAGCGGCTCTGGTGCTGCCGCCGACGCCATTTCGGCGCTGGGCAATCTTGGCTTTAAGCCAGCCGAAGCCAGTGCTGCTGTAGCGGCTGCAGAGGCGGATTTGGGCGCTGGTGCGACGCTGGATGCGCTGGTGCGTCTGGCGCTTCGAAAGGCGTCTAAATGAACGAGGACGATCGCTTAGTTGCGGCCGGACGGCGGCCCGAAGATGTGGACGCTGCCTTGCGTCCCAAGGCTCTTGATGAGTTTGTCGGGCAAAAGGCGGCGCGCGATAATTTGCGCGTGTTCATTGAAGCCGCCAAATCACGCGGAGACGCGCTGGATCATGTGCTGTTTTTTGGCCCGCCCGGTCTGGGCAAAACCACGCTTGCCCAAATTGTCGCGCGCGAAATGGGGGTTGGCTTTCGGGCAACCTCTGGACCCGTGATTGCCAAGTCCGGGGATCTCGCCGCGCTTTTGACCAATTTGGAAGATGGCGATGTTCTCTTCATTGATGAAATCCACCGCCTCAATCCGGCAGTTGAAGAAGTGCTCTATCCGGCGATGGAGGATCGTGCGCTCGACATCATGATCGGCGAAGGGCCATCCGCCCGGTCGGTCAGAATTGATCTGCCCAAGTTTACGCTGGTGGGGGCCACCACGCGGCAGGGGCTGCTCACAACACCGCTTCGGGATCGCTTTGGCATCCCAATCCGCCTGAATTTCTATAGCCATGCGGAACTTGAACAAGTCATTCGCCGGGCCGCAGGGCTTCTTGACCTTGGCATTGCAGATGATGGTGCGCATGAAATTGCCAAGCGGTCCCGCGGCACGCCGCGCATTGCCGGACGTTTGCTGCGCCGAGTGCGGGATTTTGCCAATGTGGCAGGCGAAGCGATTGTCACGGCAAAGGCGGCGGATTCAGCGCTCAATCGGCTTGAGGTCGATGGGCTGGGCCTTGATGCCATGGATCGCCGCTATTTGACGATGATTGCAGATGTCTATCGCGGTGGCCCGGTGGGCGTTGAGGCACTGGCGGCCGGCCTGTCTGAGCCACGCGACACGATTGAAGATGTGGTGGAGCCTTATTTGCTGCAACTGGGCCTCATCGCCCGCACGGCGCGCGGGCGGCTGCTGAACCCGCCGGGGTGGAAGCATTTGGGGCTTAATCCGCCTGCAGGCAGCCAGGATGGATTGTTTGACGCCTCTTAATGCACAGCATGGGATTCTTTTCCTGAATAAGATCGTCTAAAGCCCATTCGATGACTGCATCCTCGCCCGATACACCCACAACCGGCCGCTTCGTCGGCCGTGAACACCGCTTTCCGGTGCGCGTCTATTTTGAAGACACGGATTTTTCAGGAGTTGTCTATCACGCCAATTATCTGCGTTTCATGGAACGGGCCCGATCCGACATGCTGCGCGTGGCGGGAATTGATCAGCGCGATGCCTTTGCCAATAGCGAGGGCGTTTATGCCGTGGCCGATTTGTCCATCCGCTATCGCCGTCCGGCCCGATTTGACGATGCGCTGGTTGTCATCTCGACCGTAGAGCATTTGCGAGCGGCCGCTTGCGTGATACAGCAACGGGTCATGTTGGGGGATGAACTAATCGCGGATGCAAAGGTGACGGCGGCCTTCATCACACCAGATGGACGCCCCCGCCGCCAGCCACCGGCCTGGATGGACGCCTTTCAACGCCTTTTGCCCGAAAGCCCCGACATGATTGAAGAGAGCAAATAAAGATGATGCCAAGCCTTACCACCGAAGCCGCCAACTTGTCCCCCTGGGCGCTGTTCCTTCAGGCCGACATTGTTGTGAAACTGGTCATGCTCGGCCTTTTGGCGGCGAGCATCTGGACATGGTCCATCATCTTTTCCCACTGGATGAAGATGAAGCGCGCACGGCGCGACTGCGCCTTGTTTGAGCGGGATTTTTGGAAGGCCGACGATACCGATGGCTTTTACAAAGCGCATAAGGACAGCCCGCTTCCGACCGCCCGCGTCTTTCAGGCGGGCATCATAGAATGGCGGCGGTCTACTGGGCGGTCTGCCGTTGATCGGGACGGCACGAGGCAACGGCTGGCAGGCGCGATGGGCGCGGCGATTGCCGCCGAGATCGAACGACTGGGGGAACGCCTCAATATATTGGCAACGGTGGGCAGCGTTGCGCCCTTTGTTGGCCTATTTGGGACGGTCTGGGGTATTATGCGCAGCTTTACCGCCATTGCCGATCAGCAGAATACGTCGCTCGCCGTCGTCGCGCCCGGCATTGCGGAGGCCTTGTTCGCAACCGCCATTGGTCTGTTTGCCGCAATCCCGGCTGTCATCGCCTATAACCGCTTTGGCCACGGACTGAACATGCTCGAATCCCGGCTGACCCGCTTTGCCGATGGCTTTCACGCCACGTTGAGCCGAGAGTTGGAGCGTTAATCCATGGGGCCTGTTCACTCCTCTCGACCCGGCAGCAAGCGCGCGCCTATGGCCGAAATCAATGTGACGCCGCTGGTCGATGTGATGTTGGTGCTGCTCATCATCTTCATGGTGACAGCGCCGCTTCTTGTTGCGGGCGTACCCATCACCCTACCCGATAGCCGCGCAAAGGCGCTGGATCAGGCGGACAAGCCTGTGCAGCTCTCAATGGATGCCACCGGCGCGCTATTCCTTGATGATGCGCAGATCAGCCGCGAAGACCTTCCCCAACATTTGGCTGAGATTGCCGCGACGGGCGGGGTCGAAGGGCCGCAAATCTTTCTGCGCGCGGATCGCGGGCTGGATTATGGGGAGGTGATGGCCGTCATGGGCGAGGTGAACCGAGCTGGCTTAAAACGCGTTGCCCTTGTAACGACAGAGGGCACAGCAAAAGACGTGGGCCGCTGATCACATGGATCGCGCCGAACGAACAGGATTGTGGGTTGCCGTCATCGGCCATGCCCTGCTGTTCGGGGCGCTGTCTGTCAGTCTTCTTAGCCCCAAGCCAAAGCTGCCGCCGGCCAATCCACCCATTGCGGTTGATCTGGTCGATGCAAAGTCGCTTGTATCAGCCGCGCCAGATGCGGTTCAGCAGGCCAGTGCTCCGCCCGCACCAAGCGAAGCACCTGCCGAGCCAGAGACGCCAACGCCCCCAGCGCAAAAGCCCGATAGCCGCAAGGCCGCTCAAGCCCCATCAGACAAGCCAACGCCCACAACGCCGCGTCAGTCCCGGCTAGGCTCCTCCCTAGCTAGCCAATTGTCGCGCGCGGCCAGCCGCGAAAGCGCCAATCCCGGAACAGGCCGTGGAACAGCCGCCCAAGGCAGCGGCACACCCGCTACGCGCACAGCCGCACAGTTGGAGGCGAGCTTCATTCAGGCCCTGTTTTCCCAGATCAAACGCTATTGGCGCGCGCCGACGGGCGTGGATGCCGAGCTGTTGAGAACAAGCCTTGTTGTCACGTTAAGGCCGGATGGGTCGGTTGGCAGCATCACGATCAAGAGCCAATCGGGCGAGAATGAGAATAATGCGAACCTAAAGGCGCTGCACGCAGAGCGTGCGGCGTCTGCCATTCGGCGGGCCGCCCCTTTTGCCCTTCCGCCAGAACATTATGCCATTTGGCAATCGATGGAACTCACCTTTGATAAGAGGTTAAAATAACATGCAGACGCGTTATGCCACGGCTCTTTTCTTGGCGGGCCTTTTTGCCTCAGCACCCCTTGCCGCCCAGATTTCGGGTACAATCACGGATGACAATGCAACCGACTCCTTCATTGTTGCCGTTCCCCCCTTGGCAACGCCCACCGACGTTTCAACGCCCGCAGGCCAAACGGGCGAATTGGGCCGGCGCGTCGCGGACATCATCTCCAATGATCTGAACGCGACCGATGTCTTTACACCCAAGGGCCCGGCGGGCTTGCGCGGCACGACGATGGCAGACGTCACCGCACCCGCCTTTTCTGAATGGGCAAGCATGAATGCCGAGAATCTCGTTCACGGCTATGTCCGCAATAATGACGATGGCACGCTGACAATTGGGTGCTATCTTTTTGATGTTGGTCTGAAGTCAGAAATGGTGCGGCAGGGCTTTGTCGTTCAACCGCGTGATTGGCGACGGGCGGCCCATAAATGCGCCGATGCCATTTATGCGCGTCTCTCCGGCGAAAGCCCATTCTTCGACAGCCGCATCGCCTATATTGCCGAGACTGGCCCGAAGGGGAACCGGGTAAAGCGGCTGGCGATTATGGATTCAGATGGGGCCAACCACCGCTTCATCACCAATGGACAGTCCATTGCCCTTACCCCGCGCTTTTCCCCGGACTATAAGTCGATTGTCTATGTGTCCTATATTGAACGGCGGGCGCGTGTTTATGTCTACGACGTTGTCAGTGGCCGACAAAGGCTCGTCACCGAAAGCCCAAACCAGACATTCAGCCCGCGCTGGTCGCCCGATGGAAAGACGATCCTCTATTCCATGGTCGTCGGCGGCAATGCTGACCTCTATACGGTACCGGCACAAGGGGGCACGCCGACACGGCTGACCAATTCGCCCGCCATTGAAACAGGCGGCAGCTATTCCCCAGACGGAACCAGAATTGCGTTTGAAAGTGATCGTTCAGGCAAGCAGCAAGTCTATGTCATGAATGCCGATGGCTCTGATCAACAGCGGATCAGCTTTGGCGGGGGGAGCAATGCAACGCCCGAATGGAGCCCGCGGGGAAATTTGATTGCCTTTACCAAAATCACAGGCGGCGCGTTTCGCATTGGCGTGATGAGCCCTGCTGGCAATGGGGAGAAGCTGTTGACCAACAACTGGCAGGATGAATCGCCGACATGGTCACCCAATGGCCGTGTCATCCAATTCTTCCGCACCCAAAAGGGGTCAGGCAAAGCCAGTGTGATGCAAGTAGATGTCACAGGAGCCAAGGAACGTCGGATCGAAACGCCTGTCGACGGGTCTGACCCTGCTTGGGGACCGATCCTGCCATAAAACGCGGGGTCTTAACAAGATGAACAGGAAACAAACCCCAGCCTCTCTTGACCTTTGACCTTCCATATCTAAATGGTCAGTCGAAGGGCATGGTGCCAAGAAAAGGAGCCATAGATGAACAACAAGATCGCAAGCCTGATGATGGCTGCAAGCCTCATTGCCGTTGCTGGCTGTGCCAAGAAAGAAACGCCGCAGGATCTGCCGCCGCCGCCCGTTGGCGCGGAAGGACCGACAGGGCCAGCCGAACCCGTTGGCCCGGCTGCCGGATCGCAGGCGGATTTCATTGCCAAGATTTCCTCAGACCGGATCTTCTTTGATACGGACAAGTCGGACGTTGACAGCGAAGATCAAGCAACACTGGCCAGCCAAGCCGCATGGCTGAAGAACTATCCTGAGGTTCGTATTACCGTTGAAGGTCATGCCGATGAGCGCGGCACACGCGATTATAATATCGCGCTGGGTGCCCGCCGTGCCAATTCCGCCAAAAACGCCTTGGCCGCACTTGGCATTGATGCCGCGCGAATCAGCACGGTCAGCTATGGCAAGGAACGCCCCGAAGCGCTTGGCTCCACCGAAGCGGATTGGGCGCGCAACCGTCGTGCTGTAACCGTGACCGTCCAATAAGCAGCCCAAAAGCGCATTAAAAAAGGCCCCCAGTCAAACTGACTGGGGGCCTTTTTCATATCCGAATTGGAAAAGCCTTAAGCAGCGCGCTTCCCCGTGAGCGGGAAGGTGCCGAAAGCCCCTGCCTTCACAGAGCCCGTCACATCGTCGCCATCAATGGTCGCTGTGCCTTCAAGCGTCATCGGCATCGGCACCGTCATCTTCATCGTCCAGGTCAGCGTATTGCCGTCAACCTTACCGTCGGTGATTTCGGCAGACCCTTGCGCGCCTGAATTCGTACCAGTCCAGCTATCGCCATCAACATTCACAACAATGACTGATTTCTGGTCGCCCAGGGGCGATTTCACGATGCACTCATAGGAGCCAGACAGACCCATTTTACTCTCCTTCGCGTTTGGCCGAGGCAGATTTACCATCGGCTCCTGACATTAGGTCGACAGGCAGACCTAATTTTTCAAGTTGTGGACGCACATTTTTCGCATCTCCCACGACAACCCAGAGGAAATCATCTGGCTTGAGGACAGAGCGGATTGAGGCATCCAACGACTCCTGCGTCATAGCCCGATAGCGCGATGCAAGGCGATCATAAAAATCATCGGGGCGGCTATAGAGCGCATTACGCTCCAAAGCGCCGAGCACATCCTCACCCGTTTCAAAGCTGCCGGGCAATTCGCGGATACTGCCCGTGATAATGCGCTCCACCTCTTCAGCGGTGATGCCATTCTTGCTCAGAAAATCCTGTATGGTCGTCCGAAGCGCCGCAATAGAGTCGCCGGTGCGGTCCGCCTGAACGGGCGCAAAGATCATATAGGGCACATCGCCCACCACCCGGCTCACCATGCCGCGCACGCCATAAGACCAGCCCTTGGTTTCCCGAAGGTCCATATTGATGCGCGACAGAAAGCCAGACCCCAGCGCCTGATTGGCGGTCATCAGGGCTTCAAGATCATCCGTCCCCTTTTTGGGCAGCACTTGCCCGGCCAAGATCAGCGATTGCGGTGATCCGGGACGATCCACCAGCACAATCTTGCGCGCAGGCGCAATGGCCGGGACGCTAATGGCCTTGACGCCTGCCTGGCCGGTTGCGCGCCAATCCCCAAAGCGGGCGTTCAATGCGGCCTTGATCCGGGCAAGCGGCTGATCACTGACAACAAAAATGGTCGCTTTATCTGGTCGAATCCATTGCTGATGAAAGGCAAGAAGCTCATCGCGGGTCACGGCAGACACGCTGGCTACGTCCCCAGACCCCGTAAAGGACGTGCCATAGGAATGGGCCGTGCCATAGAGCAGTGGTGGCAAAGTGCGCAGCGCAATGGCTTGCGGATTGGTCAGCTCGGCCTGAATGCGCGCCAGTTGCTGACGACGCAGGCGTTCCACTTCTGCCGGGACAAAATCTGGCCGCCGCGCAATATCTGCAAACAGATCGAGCGAAGGATCAAGATTGGCCGAAAGTGCGGATAGACCGATGGTCGTCGTGTCCATCGACGCGCCTGCACCAATGGATGCGCCCAGCCGCTCTTGCGCTTCGGCAATCTGGGTGGAGGTTAGGCCAGCCGCCCCTTCGTCCAAAAGCGAGAGCATCAAAGACTGAGTTCCGGGACGCGAACGAGAGTCCGCCGCATTGCCGACATCAAAGCTGATGGAAACTTGCGTTATCGGAACAGCCGTGCGCTGCACATAGACAATCGGCACCCCGTTGGAGAGGCGTGTGCGCTCCACCTTCGGGAACGTCAGATCGGCAATTGGGCCAACATTGGGCCACACCTCTGCACGGGTCGGCTGGACGGCCTGTGCGGCAACG
>RFSU01000260.1 GCA_009923795.1 Sphingomonadaceae bacterium | reverse complement strand
CAGGGACAGTTATGGCTGTCCCTGGATCCCCTCTGGATCCGCGCGCTCAAGGGTGCAACCATCTGATCCGAGAAGGGGCCGTTCTTGTTCAAAACGCAGATGATATTCTCGAAGTAATTCAGATGTTTAATCGCGGCTTTGAACAGTCGGTTGAAAGATATATTCCAGACCATTTGAGCGCAGACCCAAATGATCGGGAACGTGCAAATCTGACGGCTTTGCTTTCCCCGGTTCCAGTTCCGGTTGATGAGCTTATTCGGCAGTCCGGTTTTTCAGCTCCTCTTGTCTATGCAATCCTATTGGAGCTCGAGCTCATTGGGCGTCTAGAGCGCCATGCCGGTGGTCGGGTTAGTTTGATCTGATCCGCAAAGGCATGCGCCGTCCTTTGCTCAAACTGCGCCATAGCCATTCCAGCGGCCCATAATGTTGGCCGCGAAGCCAAGGCTGAGGCCAGGCGATCATCAATGCAATCATAGGAATTGTGAGCAAGTAGGCCTGAGCGCGTGTCACATGGCCGAACAACCCGCCGCCATAGCCATAGAAAATGGATGTCATGACCAAAGAGGTGAGGATGTAATTGGAAAAGGCAACCCGTCCGGCAGCCGCGATTTTTTGCAAGAACGGGCCGGGCGTAGGTCGCGTTACGATGAGCAAGAGCAGCATCAAATGCCCAATCGTCACGGCCAGTCGTGCCGGCGTGTGCCCGAAATAGACCAGCCCGGCAGTCAGTAAGGGTTCAAAGCCTGCTGCATAGATTTTCCAAGCCAGAAATGCGGATATAGGCAGTCCGAAGAGATAGGAAAATACCGCCCAGCGATGCATATTCTGTCGGCTCCATCCGCCTGTTAGGGCACCTGATTTATACAGAGCCATTCCTAACAGCATCAGGCTCGTGGTTTCCGCGCCAAAGCCAAACATCATTGTGAATTGCGCAGGGATTACGTCTGCCAGACGCGCTGTCACCATATTCGGATAGGATCCGCGATAAAGGTGCAAATCCTGAACGATGCTGGCGCCACCCGGCGCGCCGAGAGCATCCAGCATGATGGCGAATTGATCTTTTGCGTCCGCTAGATTGGACGCCGACGCCTCAGCTTGCATGACATGCGCCGTCCACAAAATGAGGGTCCAGATGAGCAGGTTGACCGAGATAAGGGCCATGCCGACTGCGGCCAGACGCTTTTCCGACGCTGCGTGAAAGCCATATGCAATCAGCCCGCACAGGGCATAATGGGCCAGAATATCCCCCTCCCAAATCAGGATATAATGCGCCATGCCGAACACAAAAAGCCAAACCATTCGGCGAACATGGAGTGGCCATGGCGCATGTCCTTGGTCCTTTGCCCGTTCCAGAATAAGGAGCATGGATGCTCCGAACATGATGGAGAACAGCCCACGCATTTTGCCGTCAACGAATATGAAGGCGACGGCCCAGTTAATCATGTCTGCTGGTGATGACCCGCCCCAAGCCGCGGGGTTAATGTAAGCGGACATCGGCATGGAAAAAGCGATGATGTTCATCAAGAGAATGCCAATCACTGCAAAGCCCCGAAGTGCATCGAGTGAGAATTGGCGGTTGGTGCTCATGACGTCGAAACTGCCAGTGCGGTTGACGAGACGCAAGCTCTTGGTAAGAGCGAACCAGGCGGCACGGCTTATTGGCAGAGGATATTGATTTGTCCACGATCGACACATTGCTGTCTCCCGTTATTCTTTTTTTCATTTTGGGCGCTCTAGCCGCCGCCGCGCGGTCCGATCTTTCGGTACCGGAGCCCATCGCAAAAGGTATGTCGCTCTATTTGATGGCGGCTATTGGCTTGAAAGGCGGCGTGCAGGTGTCTGCGGCTGGCCTGTCTTCGGAAATGGCGG
This sequence comes from Sphingomonadaceae bacterium, assembly GCA_009923795.1. Taxonomy (GTDB): domain Bacteria; phylum Pseudomonadota; class Alphaproteobacteria; order Sphingomonadales; family Sphingomonadaceae; genus Aquisediminimonas. The sequence continues at coordinate 100 of RFSU01000260.1, read as the reverse complement.
GGGCGGCTATTGCGGGCATGGGGCTCAGCGTTGGGCTGCCCTTTATCGCCTTTGCCCTGCTGAGAAGCTGGGGCGGTCTGGATCGGTTGAATTCTGGCGC
>RFSU01000259.1 GCA_009923795.1 Sphingomonadaceae bacterium | reverse complement strand
ATGCCCTTGCCAAGCCCCGTACCGCCGCCTGTGACCGCAACAACCTGACCATCATAAGTGCCAGCGGGAAGCGCCGATGCGCCGAGCGGGGGAGGTTCGGGGAGCGCCATGCTATTTTCCCTTGTAAACCGGCGAACGTTTCTCACGCAGCGCCGCGCGCGCCTCGGCATAATCTTCGGTCTTGAAGAGATAGCTTTGCGCGTAAAGCTCTGCCCGCGTGCCGGTACGAATGGTGGGGCCGTGCATCAGGTTGATCATTTCCTTGGCCATGGCGAGGTTGAGCGGCGGCTTGGACGCGATATCGCGGGCCAGCTCCAGCGCATGCTCATCCAGCTCTTCCGGCATCACAACAAAATCCACTGCGCCCCAATCAAGCGCCGTGGCGGCATCCAGGCTTTTGCCGGTCATGACGAGATATTTTGTGCGCGAGGCCCCGATGAGCGCCGTCATCATTTGCGTGCCACCGGTATCGGGCAGCACACCGTAGTTGATCTCGGGCAGCGCCATTTTGAGCGTTGTATCAGCCACCCTTATGTCCGCCGCCAGCGCCAACTCGCACCCGCCACCAATCGCCCCGCCTTTGAGTGCGGCAACAATCGGTTTCGTCGATTCCTGCATGCGCAACCGGCCTTCCTGATGCCGCCGGACAAAATGATAATCGCTCTCGTCGCGCGCGCGGTGGCCAAGCACGCTGGTGTCGCGGCCCGAGCAGAAGGATTTGCCATTGGCGCGGACCAGGATCGCGTTCGACTCGCTTTCTTCAAGTGCGTCATGGAGCAAAGACTGGAACAGAGCGGACGTCTCGTCATTCATAGCATTGTGCCGTTCGGGGCGGTTCAGCGTTATGATCCGCAAGCGGCCATCCAGCTCGCTCAGCACTTCCTCGACCATAGTCTCTCTCCAACGCGGTTCGGCGAACTGTGTCACAAGTTATTATACTAGGTCAACTATGTTGGGCGTAGTTGTAGATCATCCGTCCGGCAACAAGGGTCAGGGCAACAGGGCTTTGCCCACCAAAGTTTGCCAGCTGTGAAAGCGGTCTTTCAAGCACGCAGAGAGCAGCAACCATTCCGGGTGTGATACGGTCTGAGCTCAAATAGAGCGACAAGGCCTGCATGGGCGAAAGCGCCTCGTCAAGCCCGAAACTCTGGCCAGAAGCCGTCCTTCGGTGGATCGCAGCCTCTATGGCCGCCCAAGGATTCAGGTCCCCATAGGGCGCATCTGATCCAGCGCGCAGGACTATTCCAGCATCAGCTAGCGAACGGAGGCGATAAAGATCGGGCAATTCATCGGGATCAATGGTGGTACGATAACGGTCTCCGCGTGTGCGGACGAAGCCGGGTTGTGAAACGACCGTTAGTCCTGCTGCTGCAATATCCGCCGCAAGCGAGAGCGGAATGACGCTGCCATGCTCGATCCGGTCTCCCGGCCTTGCCCCGCCCGCTTCATCCAGCACCGACAGGAAGTAGAGCAGTTCGCCCAGCGTGACACAATGCGCTGCGACGTTCCGGCCTTGCGCTCGTGCCACGTGAATGCGCGTGGCGACAGTGGCGATGTCGGGCAAGTCGCTCTCGTCATAGAGCAATTTGAGCGGGCCTGTGCGGTAAGCAGGTGAGGAGGGTAGCGCCTCCCGACCCATGAGCGTTAGGCGTTGCAATAGTTCGCCGCGCGCGATGGCCGCTTCAAACAGTGCGGCTTCTTGCACGCCATTTTGCGATCCGGCATCGGTCACCGAGGTTATCCCGAAGCTGGCCATCTGCGCGCTGATCCGGGCGAGGCGGGGCGGCTGTCCTCCGATCATTGAGTGCAACCACTCATCCCCGCGCCAGATGCGACCGCTTGGCTGTCCATCGGCAGCGCATTCAACGCAGGGCGGCCACGGGGCTGAACCGATCAAGGCGATCGCGGAGCTATTGAGCAGCCAGAGACCGCCAGTTCGCCCCTGAATACGCAACGGCCTGTCGGGTAGCCATTGGTCGA
>RFSU01000258.1 GCA_009923795.1 Sphingomonadaceae bacterium | reverse complement strand
ATAATGCAGCGATGATTGGCTGGGCCGGGGCAGAGCGATTTGCAGCGGGGCTGACCGATCCATTGGATGTGGTGGCGCGTCCACGCTGGCCGCTGGATCCGGATGCTGAAAAAGCCCGCGGCGCGGGGGTGAAGGCGTGAAGCTGGGCATTATTGGCGCTGGGGCTTGGGGAACCGCCCTTGCGCAAGTTGCAGCCTCAGGCGGGGAGCCCACGTTGATCTGGGCGAGAGAGCCTGAGGTTGTGGCAGCGATCAATGGAAAGCGAGAAAACACGGTTTTCCTGCACAGAATAACGCTGTCTGACCGGATTGAAGCAACGGCGGACCTTGCGGCTCTGACCGTCTGCGATGCCTTGCTGGTGGTGACGCCGGCTCAGCATATGCGGGCCATTTTGGCGGATATTCCGGTTGGCAACCGCCCCCTGATTCTCTGTGCCAAGGGGATTGAGGCAGGCAGCCAATTGCTGATGTCGCAAGTGGCATCAGCGGTGTGTCCATCGGCCCCAATTGCCGTTCTGTCTGGCCCGACCTTTGCCCATGAAGTGGCGCAGGGGCTACCAACAGCCATTACGCTTGCCTGTGAGGATGCGGCGGTTGGGCAGACACTGGCGGAGCGCATCGCTCAGCCGACATTTCGCCCCTATGCCAGTGCCGATGTGATTGGCGCAGAAATTGGTGGCGCTGTCAAAAATGTTCTCGCCATTGCCTGTGGCGTGGTGGAGGGCGCGGGCCTTGGCCAAAATGCGCGGGCAGCGCTGATCGCTCGGGGCTTTGCCGAAATGACGCGCTTTGGCCTTGCCCGCGGGGCACAGGCCGAAACCTTGGCGGGCCTGTCCGGGCTGGGGGATTTGGTGTTGACCTGTTCCTCCACCAGTTCGCGCAATTTCTCGCTCGGCAAGGGGTTGGGCGAAGGCAGAGCGGCGGCAGAGCTGATTGCCGACCGACGCACGGTTGCGGAAGGGGCCTTTACCGCGCCGGTCCTGCAGCAAGCAGCACGCGCCGCAGGGGTGGATATGCCGATTGTGGATGCCGTGTGCGCGCTTTTGGCGGCTGACATGGCTGTATCCGACGTGATCTCTAAGCTGCTGTCCCGCCCGCTTCGAGGGGAAGCCTTGCGCTAATTAGAAATCGACGGCGATCCCCTTCAACTGCCAATCGCCATAGCGCACGGGGTTGAGGCCCAGCGGATCGTCTGTCGCCTCCTTTTCGGCCGCAGGCGCAGGCTTTGGCACGGGCGGCGATTTGGACAAATGGGCCGGTGGTTTCACATGGGCGGGGCGCTGACCCATTGGTCTGATCCTTCTTGAAGCTTGGCGTTTCTTTCCCCACATTGGGCTGGGCACATGGAGAGTTCAAGTGAGCGGCTTTAAAACTTTGATATTATTGTCGGCGCTGACCGCGCTGTTGATGGCGTTGGGCTTTACTTTTGGCGGGGCGCAAGGCGCGCTGATCGCCTTTGCTGTCGCGCTCGGCATGAACCTATTTTCCTATTGGAATTCGGACAAGATTGTCTTGCGGATGCACAATGCGCGGGAAGTTGACGCGCAGAGCGCGCCTGATTTTTACCCGATGGTGGCTGAATTGGCGCGCCGTGCGGCACTCCCCATGCCGCGCGTTTACATTATTGACTCGCCGCACCCCAATGCCTTTGCAACGGGCCGCGACCCGGAGCATGCAGCCGTTGCCGCCACAACGGGGCTACTCAATATGCTGACCAAGGATGAGGTGGCAGGCGTGATGGCGCATGAACTGGGCCATGTGAAGAACCGCGACACCTTGATCATGACGATGGTCGCAACGGTGGCAGGGGCCATTTCCATGCTCGCCAATTTTGGCATGTTTTTTCGCAGTGGTGATAATCGCGGCAATGGGCTGGCGACTTTGCTGGCGGTGATTGTTGCGCCGCTGGCCGCCATGATCGTACAAATGGCGATCAGCCGCACGCGGGAATTTGGGGCAGACCGGGCCGGGGCCGAAATATCGGGCAACCCCATGGCTCTTGCGTCTGCCTTGGCAAAAATTTCCAAGGGGGCGGCCAGCAT
>RFSU01000257.1 GCA_009923795.1 Sphingomonadaceae bacterium | reverse complement strand
GCATTTTCAATGGCCTGGAGCGCGGCATCAATAGTGAGCGCCAGTGCGGACTTGTCGCTGCCCCGAGAGATTTTCGACTGGCCGATGCCAGTGATCGCGGTCTGTTTTTCGGGGTAGGCGGTCATGCTGCGGCCTCCGGCGCGAAGAGCGGAATCCAAAGATCCTCGGCTTGCTCGAACTTCACGCGCACCGCCATGTCGAACGCCACGTCGTCGGGCGCGCAATTGACGATGTTGGTAACGAGACGCACATGCGGTGCCTCAACCAACCGGACCATCGCCAGCACCATATTCTCGGGCATGCCTGGCATCCATTCGCGCTTGTTGATCGTGAAGGTCTCGACAAAGGCCTTTCCCGAAACCGGCTGATAATGCGTCGCGCGGCTCTCGCACTCGGGGCAAAGGCCAGTGGGCGGATGGATGTAATAATCACAGGCATCGCATTGCTCGATCAGCAATTCGCCGCGCTCCCCGCCGGTCCAGAATGGGCGACTGTCAGACGTGATCGCGGGCAGGGGACGGGCCAAGGTCATGGAGTGTCTCCGAAACGGGTCTTTGGCAGGGCTAGCGCCATCAGTGTGGCCAATATGCTGAAGCCGATGATCGCCATATAAGTCAGGTTAAAGGCCTCGGCGGTCGGGAAACTCGCCTTGCTTGCCGGGTCCGCGATAACATGGCTGGCGAGCAGGCTCGTCACGATCATCGCGCCTATCCCGGAAAAAACGCCGCGCACGACCGAGAGCATACCCGTCACCTCGCTTGTCCGCGCTTCGACAACTGCGCTTGCGACAATCGTCGGGCCGACAGTGAACAGAATAGTGGTGCCAAAGGATATGATGCAAACGATGATGACGGTGACCAGATAGTCGTCGTTAAAGAGCCACGACAATATCCAGCCAAAGGTCGCCAGACACCCTCCCAAGAGCATCGCAGCGCGCCCGCCGCCGCGCCCGGTGATCCAGCCGGTGAGCGGCCCGGCAAAAGTCGAACCAATGTTGGAAGGGAGCTTCGCCAATCCGGCAAGCGTCGCGCTGACGCCCAGGCCAACACCCGTCCAGACCGGATTCTGCAGCAATATCTGAAAGAAGAGCACGATCTGCAGCGACGAGAGCGCGACCAACGCGCTGACTGCGGACGCGACAAAGACATTGCGATCCGCAAAGAGCCGCACATCGAGCAGTGGCTCTTCCTCGCGCACACTCCGCCATATCCAGAAGCCGAGCAGGGCCAGACCGATCACAAGTGCGATGACTCCGGCTTCATTCAACAATCCGCGCTTGGCGGTGCTACCTACATAATAGAGCAAAAGCATGATCCCTGGCGCGAAGATGATCCCGGAAAACCAGTCAGTCTTCCCCTTTGCCGGATGCTGTGGAGATTTGGGAACAGTAGCGTAAATCGCGGCCCAGGTGATGAGGCAGAACAGCGCACTGGCGAAGAAAATCCCGCGCCAGCTGCTGAGATCAACGATCACGCCGCCAAGGACAAGCCCTGCCGCCGTGCCCAGGGACGCACCAGACATCATCAGACCTATGCCCATCGGCACCAATGGCGGCGGCATATTCTCACGCACCAGCCCGACCGACAGGGCAAGCACCGCGCCTGTCATCCCCTGCACCAGCCGCCCGGCCAGCAGCAGCCATGGCATGCCGCTCGATACGGCACTCATCAGCGAGCCGATGGCGCAGGCCGCAAGCGCAATCAGCAGCAGGCGCCGCCGCCCGAACATGTCACCCATCCGCCCGACCAAGGCCGCTGCCGCAGCCCCGACAATCGGAAAGGTCGAATAGAGCAGGCCGAGCAGGGCTGGATCACCAAATTCCTCATTCAGCGCCTTTTGCGCGGCATAGACCATCGACGCTTCGAACGAACTGGTCGCCTCGGCCACCCAAAGCGCGATCAGCATCGGCACAAACGGCTTGATGCCTGCCCAATCGACTTTGCGGGCGGCTGTGGCCGTCACTGATATTCCTTTGCGCCTTCAGGAACGCCGGCCCGAGCCGCTCGCACTTCGAACAGATCAGCGTTGACATCAGCGGGCAGTGTGAGTGCTGCAATCAAGGCCTGCGC
>RFSU01000256.1 GCA_009923795.1 Sphingomonadaceae bacterium | reverse complement strand
GCTTCATCTGCCCAATGCCATGTTCAGCCGAAATCGATCCCCCCGCCTGTGTCACCAGATCATAGACCATCCCGCTGGCCGCCTTGCCCGTTGTGACGCGCCAATCAGGGTCGCTCGTGCCGTCCGGCGCGCGTACATGAAAATGCACATTGCCATCCCCCAAATGCCCGTAGGCATTCACCCAGGCACCGGGGAAAGCGCGCTCCACCTCTTGGCTCGCGTCCCGAATAAAGCGCGGCATATCATCGACCGGAACCGAAATATCATGCTGCACGGCGGGGCCGTGCGCTCGTTCCGCCTCTGAAATGGAGTCGCGCAGCTTCCAAAATGCCTGCGCCTGAGCCTCGCTTGCGGCAATCGTGGCATCGGAAATCTGTCCTGCCTCTATCGCCCCTGCCAACAGGTTTTGCAGGGCGGACGCAGCAGACATCTGGCCCGCTTGGGTGTGCACATATTCAACAAGAACATGCCAAGGATGGTCAGACTCCAGCGGCGCGCGCGTGCCGGGAATATGCTGCAAAACCAGCTTTAGGCAGCTGTTCGGCACAAGCTCAAAACTCTCAATCGCGTCCCCCGATGCGGCCTCCATCTGGCGCAACAGGCGCAACGCCGTGTCCGGACTGTCAATGCCGATCCAGCCAACCGCGCGATCCTGCACATCGGGCACGAGCCTTAGGCTCGCCGCCGTGATCAGCCCAAGCGTCCCCTCAGCCGCGATCAGCAACTGGGTCAGGTCATAGCCCCGATTATCCTTTTTGAGTGCGGCCAGCCCTTCATAGAGCGACCCATCCGGCAAAACCGCCTCAACCCCCAGCACCAGCTTGCGCATGGTGCCGAACCGCAGAACCTGTGTCCCACCCGCATTGGTTGAAACCAGCCCCCCAATGGTGGCCGAACCCCGCGCCCCAAGCGTCAAGGGAAAGCGGCGCCCAACCGAATGCGCCACATCATGCAGATGCGCCAAAATGACGCCCGCTTCTGCGACAACGATAGAGGCATCGGCATCCAGCAAGCGAATGGCGTTCATCCGCCGGGTGGATAAAATGACCGCCTCGCCGCTGTCATCTGGCGTCGCCCCGCCGACCATTGAGCTATTGCCCCCCTGCGGCACCATCGGCACGCCATGCTCTGCCAGAAGCTGCATAACCGCTTGCGCCTCCCCCACATTGGCGGGCGCAAGTAGGGCGGCGGCGCGGCCGACATAGAGCTTGCGCCAATCCGTTAGCCAAGGGGCGATATCGCTCGAATCCGTGACCAAACCTTTTGGACCCAGCACATTGCCCAGCTTCTCAAGAAATGATGCATCCAACATCTTGGCCTCCTCACCGGGCATGATCCCAACTGCCATTGCCATGCAATTCATCCTCTGTTCAACCAAAGAACCACACATGCTTGCGGATCATGGACTTGCGATCTTTCAAACTTTTCTTGCCCGTCATAGCTGGGTTTTTGGTATCGGTTCCCCATGCCCATGCCGAAGAAACGTCGCCATCGCGGATCCAATTGACCCAATTGGTCATTGAACGGCGGGTTGTGATCCGGGTGACACCGCATGAAGAGCGCGCTCAAATGCGTCCAAATTTCCGAGACTGGCGGGAAAAATCGGCTGCGCGGTGCCTCTATGCCAATGATGTCGTCAGCGTGGTGATCACCAAGCCCGATAGCATCGATATTATGCTGCGCGGACGCCAGGCGATGCGCGCACGATTGGAAAGGGGCTGTAGATCCATTGATTTCTATTCGGGCTTTTACTTTAAGCCAACGCCAGACGGCAGACTGTGTGAGGATCGAGATATGATCTATTCCCGCGCTGGCGGTGCCTGCACCATTGACCAATATCATCGGCTGGTTCCGCCAAAGCGCTAGGCAGCCTGCCTGACAAACAAGGCTTTTGCTTGACATTTGGAGCCAAAGGCCCAAGGCCCACCGAAGATGGCCTAGAATGTCATCGCCCCTTTTTCCGGATGAATTTTGCATGAGTTTTGCCGATCTCGGCCTTTCGGATGAATTGCTCCGCGCCGTCAACGAAGCGGGCTATAGCGACCCCACACCTGTCCAGCAGCAGGCCATTCCCAGCGTCCTCATGATGCGGGATCTCAT
>RFSU01000255.1 GCA_009923795.1 Sphingomonadaceae bacterium | reverse complement strand
CAACGAAGATCTTTGGGCAGCGAGTGGCGATCTGACCTACAAACTCGATCCGAATGTGTCGGTAACAATCGGTGGCACCATTTCTGACACTCAACGCACCAGTTCTCGTCGCCAGTTCCAGATCCTCGCACCGTCAATCTGCGAAGGCGCGCCGCGTGACCCCTCATCCTGTCTGCCGAGCGGCGTGACGATTTTGCGGCCAGACTATTTGCTGTCGGCGTCGGTGATCAAAAGCTTTAAGATCGGCTTGATCGAAAGCGACGAAGGCAACCCAGCTTTTCTTGCGCAGCTTCGCAATTATGCCGGCTATGGTAAGGCGAATTGGCGGATTTCTGATGCTTTGAGCATTGATGCAGGCGTCCGTTATGAATGGGCGAACCAACAAGTTGACCCGGTGCAGGTTTTTGCGGTTCCCGGCGCGGCAACGGCTGGCACCGCACTTAAGCAGAATTATTGGTTGCCTGCAGCAACGCTGACTTGGGAGATTGAAACAGGCCTTCAGGCGCGCCTGAGCGGCTCAAAGACGATCGCCCGTCCGCAGTTTCGTGAATTGATCAACCAGCCTTATTACGACCCGGAGAGCAACCGCGAATATCGCGGCAATCCGCTGCTCATTGATAGCCAGCTCTATAATGCTGAAGCGCGTCTTGAATGGTATTTTGCACCCCAACAGCGCGTCTCGGCGGCAGGCTTCTTCAAGCGGATCGACAATCCTATTGAGGCCTTTATCAACTCAACGTTCACAACCTCTTACGCCAATGCGCCAAAAGCTCTGTTATTTGGTGCCGAATTTGATGTTCAAAAGGACTTCCAGATCGCGGAATCGGGCTTTTTTGCGCCGCGCAAGCTGGTTCTCGTCGGCAACTACACCTTCACAAAATCTAAGTTGCAAGTCGGCGCGGCTGATAAGACAAAGGTCTTTGGTGCCTTTTCGACCAATGCGTCGGACTATTTCAAGGACGGTGCAAAGCTGACCGGTCAGTCTGACCATATCGTCAACTTGCAAGTCGGCTTTGAAAACGGGGACAAGCTCTCGCAACAGACGCTGTTGGTGACCTATGCGAGCGATCGCGTGATCAGCCGGGGTGTTTTCGGCTCCCCGCCTCAGCCCGATGTGAATGAGCGCCCGGGCATCCGCGTTGATTTTGTGGCCCGCGAGGGTTTTGAAGTCTTCGGACGGGAGCTTGAGCTCAAGTTCGAAGCGCGAAACCTCACTGGCCGTCGGCACCGGGAGTTCCAGAAATCTGGGGCCAATATTCTCGATGTGAACAGCTATGATGTTGGCCGATCCATATCTATTTCGGCCAGCCTAAAGTTCTAAAATTGAAAAGAGGGTGCTGTCGCATTGCAGCACCCTCTTCCTTCATGGGCCTGGTGTCCGCATCTTCATTCCAAATGGCGCGCCCGGCAGGATTCGAACCTGCGGCCCCAAGCTTAGAAGGCTCGTGCTCTATCCAACTGAGCTACGGGCGCGCGATGTGCTGCAGATAGCGCGAAATGTGCGGCAGCGGAACCTTTTGCTGACGACAAGGTGACAGAGCAGGATTTTCCCGCCAGAGACGGGGCATGATCTGGGTAACATCACGGCAAAGTGGCGCGCCCCTTTTTAGCATTGCGGTGGCGGCGTTGATCGTCGCGACGATGGCGCTGCGATTATGGGCCAGCCATGGTCTGCCCTTATGGATCGACGAAAGCTGGACGGCGATGATCGCCAGCCAATCGAGTTGGGGCGCTTTTTGGCGCGAAGTCTGGCTGGATTGCAATCCGCCGCTTTATTATGCGCTGATGGCGCTTTGGACGAAGATATTCGGCCTATCCGCTTTTGCACTGCGTCTGCCCAGCCTCTTGTTCGTGACAGCGGCGGCGCTGTTACCGCTCATCTGGCGCGTGCCGGGATTGAGCCGGGCGGCAACATTGTGTTGGGCGGCCTTAATCCTGCTCTGGGGGCCGGGCTTTGACCTTGCGGCCGATGCGCGCGGCTATGGCCTGTTGCTGCTCCTGTCCACAGCCCAAGCGCTGGCTTTCATCCGCCTGATGCACAGTCCCGATGTAAGGCGGGCAGCGCTTTGGGCAGGGCTTGGGAGTCTTTCGGGCCTCACCCATTAT
>RFSU01000254.1 GCA_009923795.1 Sphingomonadaceae bacterium | reverse complement strand
TTTCCATCCCAATGGCACAGAAGGCTATGCCAAGGCAGAAGTCACCGCAGGCGGCATCAGCACAGCAGAGCTTTCGTCCCGCACGATGGAAGCCGCCAAGGTGAAGGGCCTCTACGCCATTGGCGAAGGGGTGGATGTAACCGGATGGCTGGGCGGCTATAACTTCCAATGGGCCTGGGCCAGCGGTGTTGCCGCCGGGCAAGCCATTGCCGGGCAATAAACCCGCCCCGGATCAGCCCAAAGCGGCTTGTTTTTCCTCAGCCAGCTGATCCAGCTCGGCGCGGGTTTTGCGTTCAGAGCTGGTTTTCAACTGCCCACAGGCGGCATCAATATCGCGGCCGCGCGGGGTGCGGATGGGGGCGGAAATGCCGCCTTCAAAGATGATATCGGAAAAGCGCCGCACCCGTTCTGGCAGAGACGTGTCATATGCCGCACCAGGCCAGGGGTTAAAGGGAATGAGGTTCACCTTGGCCGGCAAATCATATTTGCGGATCAGGCGGACAAGCTCATGCGCATCGGCATCGCTATCATTCTTGTCCTTCAACATCACATATTCAAAGGTGATCCGCCGGGCATTATTCGCGCCCGGATAATTGGCACAGGCGGCCAACAGCTCCTCAATCCCATATTTGCGGTTGAGGGGGACGATTTCGTCGCGCACTTCCTTGGTGACGGCATGCAGGGAGACCGCCAAATTCACCCCAATTTCCGTGCCCGCGCGCGCCATCATCGGCACCACGCCCGATGTGGAGAGCGTGATCCGCCGTTTCGACAGCGCCAGCCCATCCCCATCCATCACGATTTTCAACGCATCGCGCACATTTTCAAAATTATAGAGCGGCTCACCCATGCCCATCATCACGATGTTGGTCAGCAGCCGCCCCTCTGGCTGAGACGGCCATTCGCCCAGCGCATCGCGTGCCAGCATCACCTGCCCAACAATTTCAGAGGCGGTTAAATTGCGCACCAGCTTCATCGTGCCGGTATGGCAAAAGCGGCAATTGAGCGTGCAGCCCACTTGGCTAGAGACACACAGCGTCCCGCGATCGGCATCGGGGATGAACACCATTTCATAATCTTGCGCATCGGGGGACCGCAGCAACCATTTGCGCGTGCCATCGATGGAGACTTGCGCCTCCACCACCTCTGGCCGGCCGATCACAAACCGCTCTTCCAGCCAAGGGTGCTGGGCCTTGGCAATATCGGTCATCTCGGCAAAGCGCGTGGCCCCGCGATTATAGACCCAATGCCAGATTTGCTTGGCGCGCAGCTTGGCCTGACGGGCATCCAGCCCGGCCTGTTCCAGCTCCGCCCGAATCTGGTCGCGCCAAAGGCCAACAAGGTCAATACGCCCATCCGCGCGCAGCACAGGCGCACGCGAAACGGGAACGGGATCAATATGGCCAGGAATCTGCATAGGCGCGCCTATAAGCGGAAATGGGGCCAAAGGCTACAGGGGGCTAAAGCTGTGCCCAGCCCGTCCGGTCAAGCGCCGCCATAGCCTTGGTGATCGCCACCGTCTCCACACTCACCGTCACCACCCGCGGCAATAGGGTGATGCAGCTCTCCTTATAATCGGCAAAGCGATAGCTGTTGAACTTTTCACGGATGGTCGGGTCGCGCGGGGTTTTTTCCTTATGCTGATCCAGCACCCAATCAATCGCGCTTCGGTTGCCAAGGCGATAGTCCCACGCTTGCAAGGGCACACCCGTTAGCTGCGTGTCTTCATCGATGACGATGTTCCCGGCCTCTGCATTGCTTTTCAGCTTGGGCTTGGGATGCGTCTCCTCGGCGCGCTTTGGCGCTGGCGTATCGACGCGCGTGAGGTTGGCAGGCGTCACTTTTTCATAATCGATATGCAGTTTTAACAATGCCTCGCCCCAAGCCACCCATTGATCAAAGTCCGGGTAAAAGGGGATGCGCGGAAATTCCCGCTTCAGGTTGAGGGCATATGTCTCGCGGTAGACGGGATCATGCAGCACGGCATAGCAATAGGCAAAAATGGCATCCTTGGTGATGCTTACTCCCTCCCCCTTGACGGGGGAGGGCCGGGGAGAGGGTGAATCTTCGCAATGGCGACGCTGCTTTTCGTTTGCGCTCATTCCCC
>RFSU01000253.1 GCA_009923795.1 Sphingomonadaceae bacterium | reverse complement strand
CCGGCAGCGGCGAATTTTTCGACAGGAATCGCATGCAGTTCCGCAAGCAATTCCATGTAACGCAGGCTTGCTTGCCAGCGGTCCGGGCTCATTACAGAGGCGTTTTCGATGGCTTCCTGAATAAGGCCCGCATCGCGACCGCCTTCTACCCAAGCCATGACGATGGTCTTGGGGTCTTCCACCCAACCCAAAACTTCCGGCACGACGACACCGTTGCGGCTCAACGCGACCTGCATGTCGCGTTCATATTCAAGGGGATAGGGGTGCGTCGGCCAGGTGCGTTCCCCTTTCAGGAACATGCGTTGGCGCACGCCGTTGCGGGTGACATCTGCGCGCATGATTGGCCGCCAGCGGCGCATGCGATGGATCGACACATCTGAGCAGCCAAGCTCGCTTTCAAGATAGGCCGCAATCCGCGCTTCTTCTGCCTGAATGTCGCGATCTATTGAAAAGCCCAACTCTGTCATCGCGCTCAATCCTTTTGTTCGACCGGGGTCAGATTGCTCATGAATGCATAGAAATCCGGGCCAAGCTTTGGCAAATCCATACCCAGCCTTTCAGCCAGATAAAGGGTCATAAAATTAGCATTTAAGGACTTGTTTTCAGGAGGAATATTCCCGACCCCTACTTGCCGATCAAACGCGCCGACGGCAACCAGCGCCATGCGCAGCGCGACGACAACATCGTAATAGTCCAGATGCCGCGCCTTGCGCCCTACCGCAGCTTCCCAAATGGCAACGGTCTCTTCGCGCGTTGGCAGCCCTTCAAGCCGGGCCGTACCGAAGCGGCGGCTGAAAAGGTCGTCGAAGTAGAGCCACCAGGCCAGATCAAGCTCGGACGGGCCAAGAGCCGCCAGTTCCCAGTCGATGAGGGCGTTGGCCGATCCGTCCGGCGCGAACATCACGTTTGACGGCGTACTGTCACCCCACAACACGTTGACGGTTGTGCCGCTCGGCTGATTGTCCCGGATAAAGGCCACCGCCGTATCGACATAGGGCATCACACGGTCCTTGCGGCAGCCATGATACCAAGCCTCCAGATGACCCAGATATTGGTCCAGCCCCGGAGACCCCCAATCGCTGTTGGCAAGGAAGCCGAAGCCGTCCTTTTGCCAGTCGATCCTGCTCATCTGCGCAAAGGCTTCTATGGCGTTCTTCCAGCAGGCGCCGCGTTGCGCCGGCGTCATGTCCACCAGCCAGCCTTCGCCGTTGTAATTGGGCCGCTGCGTTGCGGATTGCCCGTCAACGCGGCCCATCACAAGGAAGGGCATATCCAGCACCGCCGGATCCAGCTCCATGCCGATCCATTCGGGCACGGGCGTGACTTGCAGGCGGTCCAATGCGGCCATCATATTGCCTTGAAGGGCAAGGCTGGAGCCCAGCACAACCTCAAAGTTCACAGGCTGACGACGCACGACCAATGTGCGGGACTGCGGGCCTTGGGCGCTATCAAAATCGACGTCGACGAAGAAGATTTCTGCTGAGAAACCGGACCCGAGCACAACTTCCATCGGACGGAGGCGCACATTGCTCCAGCCAACCACATTGGCCTCCAGCCAGTCACGCAACCGCGCCTGCACCTCTGCCGCCGACAATGCCATATTAGAGCCCCTTTGCATCCAGCGCGCGCTTCAGCTCGGTGGTGAGTGGCCCCATATCTTTGGGCGCTGCACCGTGAAGCAGAATTTCGTCTGCCCCTGCATCGAGATAGGTCATCAGCTGGTCTGCGCACTGCGCAGCGGTGCCGACTGCGGCGCCATTATCGATCCAGCTTTGCGGCAGCAGGCGACCAACATCAACCAGTTCCTGACGGGTATAGGCCTGATCGGCGGGCTTGCCATTTAGGCTCGCAATTTTGGGATGCGCGCGAATTTGGTCGAGCACGCTCTTGTCCCATTCGTTGATCTCAACGATCAAATCGCCAAAGCCCGGCAACTCCTGAAGGAGTCAGGCTACAACGGCGAAAAAGTCGTTTTCATGCGACCAACCGGAATCCAGATAATCCCAGACTTGGCTGACGTAGCCATCGAGGAACTAAAGTCTATCGGGTTGAATGTCGACGTGCAGACCCTTGAATGGGCGGCACTGCTACAAAGGCGGCTAAAGACAGACCCGCCTTCAGCCGGCGGATG
>RFSU01000252.1 GCA_009923795.1 Sphingomonadaceae bacterium | reverse complement strand
AGACAGATCATAGGCATGGCTTGGACGGCCATGGTCCAGCATCACATAATTGGTAATATCGACCAGCGCGGAGATGGGTCGCTGGCCCGCAGATTTCAGCCGCGCCTGCATCCAGGCCGGGCTGTCCCCATTTTTAACACCCCGGATCACGCGCCCGAAAAAGGCGGGGCATCCATCGGCATCGTCAATGCGGATTTCGGTTGGGCAAGCAAAGCTGCCTTCAATCTGCGGGATGCTGAGCGGCTTTAACGTGCCAAGGCCAGCTGCTGCCAGATCGCGCGCAATGCCGCGCACGCCCATGCAGTCTTGCCGATTGGGGGTGATGGCGACATCGATAATCGGGTCATCCATCTGCGCATAATCGGCAAAGGAGGAGCCGACAGGGGCGTCGGCGGGCAGTTCGATGATGCCATCATGGTCGTCGCCCAGCTCCAGCTCTCGCGTGGAGCACATCATCCCGTTGGATTCGACGCCGCGAATGGCCGTTTTCTTCAAAACCATGCCATTGGCGGGAACAACAGCGCCTTCTAGGCCGAAGACGCCGACCAGCCCGGCCCGCGCATTGGGCGCGCCGCACACGACTTGCACCGCGCCGTTGCCTGCATCGACTGTCAGCACTTGCAGCTTGTCTGCCTGTGGATGGCGTTCCGCCGTCAGCACCTTGGCGATGCGGAACCCAGTCAGCTTTTCAGCCGGGTTTTCAATGCCTTCCACTTCCAACCCAATGCGGTTGAGCGCATCGGCGACGCCATGAATATCGGCATCGGTATCGAGGTGATCCTTCAGCCAGGACAGGGAAAACTTCATGCGCCCACTCCTCCGCTCAACGTGGGGACATCAAGGGCTGCAAACCCATAATGTTTGAGCCAGCGCAAATCACCATCGAAGAAAGCGCGCAAATCATCCATCCCATATTTTAGCATGGCCAGCCGATCGACGCCGGTGCCAAAGGCAAAGCCCTGATATTCATTGGGGTCGAGGCCACAGGCTTCAATGACGCGCGGGTGAACCATGCCAGACCCCAAAACTTCCATCCAACCTTCGGACCCACCAATCACGCGCTTGCCGTTGACCAGCGTATAGCCAACATCAACTTCCGCACTTGGCTCGGTAAAGGGAAAATAGCTGGGCCGCATCCGCAGCACGACATCATCCCGCTCAAAAAACGCTTTGAGGAAGGTTTCCAGCGTCCATTTCAAATGGCCCAGATGAATGCCCTTGTCGATCACAAGGCCTTCAATCTGGTGGAACATGGGCGTGTGCGTGGCATCGCTGTCTGACCGATAGACGCGCCCCGGCGCAATGATGCGGATCGGCGGCTTCTGCTGCAGCATGGTGCGGATCTGGACGGGGGATGTATGGGTGCGCAGCAACATCCGAAGAACCTCCCCGGTCCGGGGAGGGGGACCATCCGCAGGATGGTGGAGGGGGCTTTGGGCGTCCTGCCCCTCCACCAGCTTCGCTGGTCCCCCTCCCCCAATGGGGGAGGATTGTTGGAAATAGAATGTGTCGTGCATCGCCCGCGCCGGGTGCGTTTCGGGGATGTTGAGTGCGGTGAAATTATGCCAATCGTCCTCAATCTCCGGCCCTTCGGCAACGGCAAAGCCCATATCGGCAAAGATTTCGGCCAGCTCATCCATCACTTGCGCGACGGGATGCACAGAGCCTGTGGCAATTTCCGGCGCGGGCAGGGACATGTCCAGACGCTCGGTCGCCAGGCGTGCATCGAGTGCTGCCGTCTCCAGCGCTGCCTTTTTCGTACCCATCGCCGCTGTCACGGCTTCGCGCAGGCTATTGATCGCAGCACCTGTGGTCTGGCGCTCTTCGGGCGACATCTGCCCCAAAGTCTTCAACAGCGCAGAGATGCTGCCCTGCTTGCCCAACAGGTCAATGCGGACAGCTTCCAACGCGTCCAGCGTCGCCGCCGCGTCAATCGCGCTGAGCGCGTGCGAATTTAGGGATGCAAGATCGGTCATAGCCTGTGCCTGATAAGCAAATGGGCGCGAACGGCAAGCACCGTTCACGCCCATATGCGCTTTTACGAAATGGGGCTGTTAGGCTGCCTGAGGCAGC
This sequence comes from Sphingomonadaceae bacterium, assembly GCA_009923795.1. Taxonomy (GTDB): domain Bacteria; phylum Pseudomonadota; class Alphaproteobacteria; order Sphingomonadales; family Sphingomonadaceae; genus Aquisediminimonas. Next base: position 116 of record RFSU01000252.1, on the reverse strand, counting down.
GCCGCCTTCGCCTGCGCGATGATGGCGCTAAATGCACCAGCTTCGTTCATGGCGAGATCGGCCAGAACCTTGCGGTCCAGCTCAACGCCAGCCAGCTTCAGGCCATGCATGAACTG
>RFSU01000251.1 GCA_009923795.1 Sphingomonadaceae bacterium | reverse complement strand
ATGACCCAATTGTGCGTGAAGCCCAGACCGACAAGCGCGTGGGCCGTATGCAGACCGAGCGGCATGCCGCGAAATGGAGCGGTCAGCTTATCCTCAACACCAAATCGGGCAGATCTCCCCGCCGCCAATATCGCGACGGCAAGGCCGCTCATGCGCTGAACCCAGCAGGCAGAATGCGATCCACCGACATCGCGCTTAGGTAAAGTGTTGCGCTATCGGCAATTCGCGGATGCGCTTTCCAGTCGCGGCAAAGATGGCATTCGTAACGGCAGGCGCAAGCGGCGGCAGGCCCGGCTCCCCGGCACCACCCAGGGCTTTGCCGTCGGCATTGATGAACTCGACCGCAATTTCTGGCGATTCGTCCATCCGCACCATCCTATAATCGTGAAAATTACTCTGCTCGACCCCGCCATCTTTCAGCGTGATACCGCTGTAGAGAGCGGTGGTCAGGCCATAGATGATGCCGCCTTCCATTTGTGCGGCAAACCCGTCGGGGTTCATGACAAAGCCCGCATCGGCGCAGCACCAGACCTTCACCACTTTGGGGCGGCCATCCTGCATTCTCACTTCGGCGACTTCGGCCACAATCGTTCCGAATGACTTCACCAAAGCTATCCCGCGCCCAGAGCCTGGTGGCAGGGGCGCACCCCAATTAGCCATCTTTGCGACCTTTTCGAGCACAGCCTTGTGCCGCGGGGATTTGCTCAGCAGCTTGCGGCGATAGTCAAAGGGATCCTGCCCTGCGGCATGGGCCAGTTCATCGATAAAGCTCTCAACAAAAAAGCCCTGCTGGCTATGATCCACTGCCCGCAAACTGCCAAAGCGCAAATGCATATCCGCCTCTGCATGGCGAATGGAGCGATTGGGAATATCATAATGGGCGACATCCCATGACCCGTCTGGACCGTTCAACTGGGTAAACACATTGTTCCAACTAACCGGGCTGCCTTTGCCATCCAGTCCGCCTGAAAAACGGCTGGTATCGGCGGGGCGGTAAAAGTCTTGCCGCGTATCTTCCTCGCGCGACCAGATCATCTTGATCGGATAGCCCGTCTCCTTTGCGACCCGCGCAGCTTGGACAGGATAATCAGACTCAAGCCTCCGCCCAAAAGCACCGCCAAGGTAAAGCTGATTGACCGTCACATCGTCTGCGCTCATGTCCAGCGCCTTGGCCACAGCTGATCGCGCCATCAGCGGGACTTGCGTGCTCGTCCAAATCTCACATTTGCCGTCATGCACCCAAGCCGTGCAGTTGATGGGCTCCATCGCGGCATGCGCCACAAAGGGAACCTTATACTCGGCAGTCACCTTTTTTGAGGAACTGGCAAAAGCCTCCGCAATATCCCCTTCATCGGCCAGAGATGTGCCGCCTGAACTGCCCGCTGCGTCCAGCGCTTTGGCAAATCTTGCCGCGAGCGTCGCGCTGTCGAGCTTGTCCCCCTCGGTGCGCGAATAGCGCGGCTCGATCATGTTGAGCGCCTGTTGAGCTTGCCAATAGCCGTCTGCAACAACGGCCACAAAATCCCCCATGTTGAGGATTTTGCGCACGCCCGGCATGTCCTTTGCCGCGGCCGAATTTAGCGCCTCCACCTTGGCTCCCGGCACGGGCGGGGCCTTGACCGCGACATATTTCAGCTTCTGTCCCGGAATTTGTGCATCGATGCCAAAATGGGCGCTGCCATTGACCTTGGCGGGGATATCGAGCCGTTGAAGCCCTTTGCCCATCAACTTAAACTGTGAAACATCCTTGAGCGGTGGCGTCTGCGGCATCGGCTCGCGCCCGGCAGCTTCAGCGAATTCGCCATAAGTGCCCTGCTTGTTTGAGCCTGTGTGTCGTAGCATCGAATTTTCAGCCACGATCTCGCTTGCGGGCACGGCCCAGCGCGCAGCGGCCGCAGCAATGAGCATCTGCCGCGCGGCGGCCCCTGCGATCCGCATATTATGCTGGCCCGTCGTCCGCACTGAGGAACTGCCGCCGGTCACCAACACATCGCCCAATTTTGAGATTTGCGTAAACAAGCCGTTATACGTCGGCTCAAGCCACCTTGGCGCGTCAATCGACCAAGCGGCCACAAACTCCCGCGCCGCATCGGGGACGACATAAGAGCCATCCGCCGGGGCCTGCATGACAGAGACTTTCGCCCAATCGGCATCCAGTTCATCGGCCAGCATTTGCGCCAATGCGGTGTG
>RFSU01000026.1 GCA_009923795.1 Sphingomonadaceae bacterium | reverse complement strand
ACCCTGAATGAGCGCAATCACGGTGCCGACCTTCACGCCATCGGTGCCTTCGGCCACCAGAATCTGGCTGATCGTGCCTTCATCGACTGCCTCAAACTCCATCGTTGCCTTGTCGGTTTCAATTTCCGCCAGAATATCGCCCGATTTGACCATGTCCCCCTCTTTGACCAACCAGCGGGCAAGAGTTCCCTCTTCCATCGTTGGGGACAAAGCGGGCATTTTCAGTTCGATCGACATATATCGGGCTCCCTTGGGGAAAATTCTGTTTTTAAAGCTTGCGATTCCCTAGCGTCGGAGTTCGGCTTGCGCCAGTCCCCGGATTGGCGCAACCTGTGCGCATTCGTTTTCAATAAGGGGCTGGGTTGGTGCGGACATATTTGGTGATTGCCGATGCAACGGCGGAGGCCGAGATTGCGGTGCGCTTTGCTGCCCGACGTGCCGCCAAAACGGGCGGGGCCATTGCCATCTTAACAATTGTTGAGCCGCAGGATTTTGTGGCCTTTGGATCGATTCAGGCAACCATTGAGGCCGAAGCCGAAGAACGCGCCCAAGATGTGGCCAAACAGGCATTGGATATGTTGGGGGATGAACGGGGTGTTCTGCCACGCATCATCGTGAAACATGGCGATCCGGTTGCGGCGATTGCAGAAGCAATTTCGGAAAACCCAGATATTGCAACCCTTGTGCTGGGGGCCGCCCGAACCGGAGCACCCGGCCCGCTGGTCACGCATTTTTCGGGGGCTGGCGTGTCCAGCCTGCCTTGTCCGTTGATGATCATCCCCGGATCATTGGATCGCGCGGCGCTCGATCGATTGAGTTAAGCCGCCAATCGCGGTGCAATGAGGGTGCATATCGCCTCAAAGCCGCGCTGATCCTCTTCATCGAACCGGGCTGGGCGCGGACTATCGAGATCAAGCACCGCGATCAGCCGACTTTGGAAGAGGATCGGCACGACCAGTTCAGATTGGGACGCCGCATCACAAGCAATATGACCTGGAAAAGCATGAACATCCCGGACAAGCTGGGTCGTTTTGCGCTCGGCAGCCGCACCACAGACCCCCTTTCCAATCGGAATGCGGATGCACGCCGCCTTGCCCTGAAACGGGCCGAGGATCAGCGTGTCGCCCAACAGGCGATAAAAGCCTGCCCAGTTGAGATCGGGCACGGCCTCCCAGATAAGGGCGGCGACATTGGCCATATTGGCAATGGCATCCGGCTCATCGCTGGTGATGGCGTCAATCGCAGACAGAAGGTCTGCATAGAGCGCCGTCTTGCTGCTGACGTCGATGTCAAAGCTGTACATCAGTCGATCCTTATCTTTCCGCGCCCTTTTTTCACATCGCCGCGAATGGCTTTGCCCGTCAAGCGCCGTTCTTTGGCGGCCCTTTTCGGTTTGGTTTTGATCCGATGTGCCGGAAGCATGTGGGCGCGGGCGACCATTTCGGCCAAGCGTTCGCGCGCTTCAAGGCGGTTGGCCTCCTGCGATCGATGGGTGCGCGCGGTAATGACAATTTCGCCCTCTGCCGTCCATCGGCTGCCTGCCAAAACTTTCAAGCGTGCAAAGACGGCCGGGAGCAGCCGTAGGGCGTAGACATTCAGGCGCAGCTGAACGGCGGTTGCGACTTTGTTGACATTCTGGCCGCCCGGCCCGGTTGCAGCGAGGAATTTTTCCTCAATCGCATCCTCCGGAAGCGGCGGGGCGTCAGCCATGGCCAAAACCAGCTTTGAGGAAGGTTTCCGGCAGGGGGGCGAGCGCATCTATCGGGGCTTTGTCGCCGCGCGCCAGCGTCAGCTTGCTGGCATGAAGCAGCATCGGCCCTCTGCCTGTGCCGTACACCGGGTCACCCGCAATGGGGATGCCAAGGCCACTGGCGGCATGCACGCGCAATTGATGGGTGCGGCCCGTTTCTGGCTTAAACTCAACAAGGCACCGCCCGTCTGCTTCGGCCAGAACCTGCCAGTGGGTCACGGCGCGCTTGCCCTTTGGATCAGGGATGATGCGCCAGCCGTCTTGCGCGCTGCTCGTTTTACCAAGCGCCATATCGATCACGCCTTGGCTCTCCGATGGAATGCCCTCCAACACCGCGAGATAGGTTTTCTCAACCACCCCGGCTTCAAAAGCGGCGGCAAAGCGTTTGTGCGCCTTTGGATTGCGGGCCAGCAACAGGCAGCCAGAGGTATCGCGATCCAGCCGGTGGACGGGCAATGGCCATCGTTGAAAGCCGAAGGTCAGGCTGCCCAGATGATTTTCGACGCTGAGCGATTTGTCGCGCGGTTCGTCGACAGGAAGGCCCGCTGGTTTGTCGAGGACAAGTGCCTCGCCATCGAGGAAAAGAACACGGTCACTCAAAAGCATGACGGGCGCCTTGCCACGCCTGCCCCCCCGCGTCCACCTTCTGTCTGTTTACTTGTCGCGGTTTCTGCGGCTGGCGTAGATCAAAGCGCCCAAGATTGCGGCCGATCCAATACCAATGCCGGCGGCGGCTTTCCAGTTAACGGGCCGTTTTGCGGTTTCGGCAACCGCTTCGGCGCTGGCCTTTGCCCGCTTGACTTCGCGGACGGCTTCATTGTCTTCGGGTGTTTCTTTGGTGTCCGGCATGTTCACATCCGTCGCAAGAATTTGACTGGACCAATATGTGAGTCACCAAAGCGCCCGCGTCAACGGGGAATATTACAACTCAGGCGAAGGCAGGCGGCGGAACGTGCTGTGTCGTCCCGCCGCCCTTATCCTGGTTAACCGCGCGGTGTGTACCAGATGGGCGAGGTATAGGCCCGTTCCTGATCCTTCAACTTTGCGTCCTTAGGAAGCTTTGCCCCATAGCGGACGGCATCATAGACCGGCCAACGCGGGGTTGGGATTTCCATGACGCGCAGATAATAAAAGGCGCGAATTTTAGGGTTGAATTCCGGGTCGCTCCAGACGGTGCGCAGTTCCGGCGCGCCGATGGTGTTTTTATAGCTTGCCGTTTTCAGGTCGATCGTATCGCCAACGGGGGCAAGCTTACCGCCCGTGATCTTGCGCTTCGCCGGGTCGCTCCAGACCACGTCAAACACCTTTTCCTGCATCGTGCCAGAGGCATCGACCCAGCCCTTGACCATCTGAACACGGTCAAGATTAGCGCCCATCGGATCCTTCAACGCAGAAATCATGAATTTGGGTGTGCCCTTGCCCGGCTTTAGGTCGCTGCCCATCGGGACGCCGCGCGTATAGCCGGCCTTCACCCAATTGGATTTCCAATCGGCATCGGAAAAGTCCCAACCGCCAAAGACGCGCACCTTCATGCGCGGGCCGGTGGTTGAATAGACCTCCCGCTTGGTCATGGCATCAAAAATGGCGCCGCGCGTGTTGGCCCGTGCCCAGACAGCGGCATAGCCGCCCGCCAGATAATGCCAGCCAATCCGGCCCACGCGTGTGCCAAGATTTTGCGGGGTGGACGCACGCGTCGCGTTCGGTTCATTGCCCGAAAACTTCCCGAAGAAGTTATTCTCATCGCCGGTGGCAAGGGCTGTGTGGCTGTCTGTTGAGCCGATCATCCCCAGCTTATAGGGGTTCACGCCGGTCTTTTGCTCGATCAGTAGGCCGCGCTTCAATGCCTCGCGGACATAATCGCCCGCCAGCATGTCCGGCGTCTTCTTGCTTTCCATCGTCAGATTGCCCAGATCCCACCCGGCATCGCCATAATTGGCGAATTCGTCATTGGGCGACAGGAAGGGATGGCTTTCGCTATCCCCCTTAATCTGCGTGGCTTCGACCAAGGGCTCCTTCGAACTCCGGCGGCGAGCATAGGCCGCTGTCATTGGCCCGCCATTGGGGCCGGTCAGTTGAAACATCAGGCCATTGGACAGGTTGGAATTGTGCGGAATGGCAAGGATTTTGCCGCCCGTCTTTTTTTCATAGGCATCCATATAGTCCCAAAGCTGATCAGGGCTGGTGCCAATAAGGGAGGAATAGGGCAGAACCTGATCCGCCTTATCCTTGCCATCGCGCATGATGACGACACGGTGGAGATTATCGCCCCGGCGCATCAACGTATATTCAAAGCCCATAAAGGCGGTGAATTTGCCGGGGCTATTATAGCGTTCAACAATGCTCGTATGGTCCCGCCAGACATCGGTGGTCCGCTTTTCCATTGCCTTGGGGTCCAGCATGTCGGCGGGCAATGTCCGCTTCGAAAAGCGGTCGATGAGTTCCATCGCAACTTTTTGCGATTCCGCCGGGCCTTTTTGCAATTCGTCGTGCCAGCGCCGCAACGTCGGATCCGTCAGCAGAAAACCGGGCGCATCATGAATTTGCTTCAACGCAGCCAGACCATCCGAATGGTCGGCGATGACAAGAAAATCGAGCGGCCGGGCCAGTTTGGCCTTCAGCCCTGTGGTAGACAGCGTCTCTTCCCCCATCGCAAAGCGTAGCGCTTCTTCCGGCGGAAGTCGCACGCCCAACCCAAAGGCGTCGGAGGAGTTGGCCGTGTGCAAATGCGTGTCGCCAAAATAGACCTGCTCAGGATATTCGGTCAGCGGCACGTCAGCGTCAGATTTTTTGCCAGAGACAAGATCGCTAATCTGCCCGCAACTCGCCAGCGTCAGGGCAAGTGCGACACCGCCCAACAGTTTCTGCATGGTTTTCATTCAACCCCTCCACTCTCTGGTTCAAATCAATCAGCAATTGAGAGGATTTGCAAGCGCAAGCCTTCCCCCCTAAGCAAGATCCATGCGCCAATTTGAAGCAATCATCTGGGATTTCGGGGGTGTCGTAACGTCATCTCCTTTTGAGGCCTTCACCCGATTTGAGGGGGAGCGTGGCCTGCCCGCCGATATTATCCGCCGGATCAACGCAACCGACCCTGATTCTAATGCTTGGGCCTTGTTCGAGCGGGCGGAGATAACTGCCGATCATTTTGATGATTTGTTCGCCGCCGAAGCCGCCGCCTTGGGCCATGATATTCGCGGTCGGGATGTTTTGGCGCTTCTGTCAGGCGATGTTCGCCCGCGCGTGGTGGCCGCCCTTGATCAGGTAAAGGCGGCCGGGCATAAAATTGGCTGCATCACCAATAATGTTCCCGCCGGCAATGGCGCCGGCATGTCGACAAGCGAAGAAAAGGCCGCCGAAGTGCGGGCGATTATGGCGCGGTTTGACCATGTGATCGAAAGCTCCAAACTCGGCATTCGCAAGCCCGATCCGCGCATTTACCAAATGATGTGCGAAACGCTGGATGTCGCGCCTGCGCGCTGCATCTATCTCGATGATCTGGGCATTAACTGCAAACCCGCCGCAGCCCTTGGCATGACCGCCATCAAGGTGACGGGCGAGGCGCAGGCATTGGCGGATCTGGCCGCACTCACCGGCTTGGCGCTGTAACCGGTCGGCCTCATGTCGCTGCTGGAATTCATCGCCGCCCTGTTCGGGGTGCTCAACATTGTGCTGATCGTGAAGCGCAGCGTCTGGAACTTTCCAGCGGCCTTGGTGATGGTGACGTTAACGGCCATCGTTCTGTGGGATGTGCAGCTTTACTCGGATGCGGGGCTGCAGCTCTTCTTCTTCATCGTCAATCTGATCGGCTGGCGCCTCTGGGCGCGGCATCAGGGGGTTGAAGGGGATGTGATTGTCGCGCGGCTTGGCATGGCCGGGCAGATGGCTTGGATTGGGGTGGCCCTCCTCGCGATCTGGGGCTGGGGCTGGTTCATGGCGATGAACACCAATGCGTCCTACCCCTGGTGGGATGCGAGCGTCGCGATGCTCAGCGTGGTTGCCCAAATCCTCATGACGCGCCGCTATATCAATAATTGGCATTGGTGGGTCGTGGTCAACCTGATCTCCATCGGCCTTTATTGGCAAAAGCAGCTTTACTGGTTCACCGGCCTTTATGTCCTCTTCCTTGGGATGGCGATTTGGGGGCTGATCGAATGGCGGCGGGCCGAGGCACGCCAGCGGGCAGCTGCGCTGTGACGGTGCGGGTGATCTGCCTTCACGGCCCGGAAAGCACGGGCAAATCGACCTTGGCCACCGCCCTAGCGGCGCAGCTCAACGCGCCTTTGGTCGAAGAATATGGCCGCTTATGGTGTGAAGAACATGGCGCACACACCCGCATGGTCGATCTGGTAGAGATCGCGGCCGAGCATCACCGCCGGATCAGCGCGGCACGCAGCGCGGCCGAAGCGGCGGGGCAGGGCTGGCTCATCTTGGATACCGATCCGGTGATGACCGCCGTCTGGGCGCAGATGCTCTATGACGCGCAAGATCCGGCCTTCGCAAATCTCCAAAGTCCGGCGGATCTTTATCTGGTGCCGGATATTGATTTGCCCTGGGTGGCCGATGGCTTGCGCTATTTGGGGGAAGCTGACACTCGCCGCCGCTTCCTAGATTTATCGATTGCAGAGCTGGATCGCTGCGCGCTGCCCTATGCGCTGGTGCAGGGCAGTGGCCCGGCCCGAACCGCTGCTGCGATGCGCGCAATTCAGGCGCGATTTTCGGCTTAAGTTTCGCGCAACACCAATTTCTGGAGATTGAAAAAAAGGCCGGGCACATGGCCCGGCCGGGGGTGCGCAGGCCGGAGGGGGTACGCGATTACTCGCGGCGCTTATGCCGGGCGTCTGCGCGAAAGCGCCACGAGGATGCATATCTGCCAATATGGCGCAAATGTCTAGGCCATAATGGATGTTAATTTTTCCCTGCCCAAGGTGCTGGACAGGCGCGGTGATCTGGGCTGAGTGCGTGTGTAGATTTTGAAGGGGCGCAGAGCCATGGAACAGCCGAAATTTTCTTGGGAGCCGGAACCGCAATCGGGGATTCGTCAGCGTTTTGTGCGGGCCAATGGGATTGATTTTGAACTGGCCGAAGCGGGCGATGCGGGGTCGCGCAAGCTGGCTTTATGCCTCCATGGCTTTCCCGAACTTAATTATAGCTGGCGGTTCCAAATGCCGCTGCTGGCAGACCAGGGCTGGCGTGTGTGGGCCCCTAATTCGCGTGGCTATGGCGCGACAAGCCAGTCCAAGGGTGTGCGGTCTTATGGTCTGGATCATCTGACCGACGATGTCGGCGCGCTCATTGATGCGGCGGCGGCAGAAAGCCCGGTGGATGAGGTGTTGCTCATCGCGCATGATTGGGGGGCGATTATCGCCTGGGCCTTTGCGATCATGAATGGCAAGGCGGCCCGGCCCCGGCCTGTAATGCGGCTGGTCATCATGAATGTGCCGCACCCGAAGGTGTTTCAGCGGGAATTGCGACGCTGGCGGCAGCTGAAGAAAAGCTGGTATGTCTATTTCTTCCAACTGCCCCGCCTGCCCGAACGCTTTATGGGGGCGGAGGATGCCGCGGGCATTCGCCGCGCCTTTCATGGTATGGCCGTTGATAAGAGCCGCTTTGGCCCAGAGGTGCTGGATGTCTACGCCGCCGCCGCCCAGCGGCCCGGCGCTTTGACCGCGATGATCAATTATTATCGCGCATTCATCCGTTACCCTTGGGCCGTCCGACTTGGCGATGCGCGCATTGAGATCCCCACCCTGATGATCTGGGGGGAAGAGGACGCAGCACTGGGCATTGGCTGCACAATCGGGACGGAGAAATGGGTTCCCAAGCTGGAGCTGCACCGCTTGCCGAAAGTCTCTCACTGGGTGCAACAGGAAGCGCCGGAAAAGGTGAATGCGATCCTATCTGATTGGTTGGCGCGGAGTTAGGGATCTGGCCCACCCCGCTGCGGCTAAAAGCGCCCTGCGGCCGCTCAAGCCGCGCTCCCCTCCCGCAAGCGGGAGGGGCTGGGGGTGGGCAAGACTATTGCTCCATCCCCCCTTTGCCCTTTGCCGCGCGCACTGCTAGGGCGCAGTGCATGTCGAACCCGCTTAATCTGATCCGCAATTTTTCCATCATCGCCCATATCGATCACGGCAAGTCCACCCTTGCGGATCGGCTGATCCAGCGCACCGGTGGCCTGACCGACCGTGAGATGACGGCGCAGGTGCTGGACAATATGGATATTGAAAAGGAACGCGGCATCACGATCAAGGCGCAGACGGTGCGTCTGGATTACCCGGCGAAAGATGGAAACACCTATACACTGAACCTGATGGACACGCCGGGCCATGTCGATTTCGCCTATGAAGTCTCCCGCGCTTTGGCTGCTTGTGAAGGTGCCTTGCTGGTTGTGGATGCCGCCCAAGGGGTGGAGGCGCAGACGCTCGCCAATGTTTATCAATCGATTGAGCATGATCATGAAATCGTGCCCGTCATCAACAAGATTGATCTTCCCGCCGCAGAAGTGGAGCAGGTGAAGACCGAGATTGAAGAGATTATTGGCCTGCCTGCCGATAATGCGGTTTTGACCAGCGCCAAATCTGGCATCGGGATTGATGAGGTTCTGGAAGCCATTGTGACGCGCATTCCGCCGCCCAAGGGCGATGCGAATGCGCCGCTTAAGGCGATGCTGGTTGACAGCTGGTATGACCCCTATCTGGGTGTTGTCATCCTTGTCCGCATTATCGATGGCGTTTTGAAAAAGGGCCAGCAGATTAAGTTTATGCAGGCGGGTACGATGCACCTTGTCGATCGTGTCGGCTGTATGCGGCCAAAGATTGAAAATCTGCCCGATCTTGGCCCCGGTGAAGTTGGCTTCATCACCGCCCAGATTAAGGATGTGAGCCAAGCGCGCGTCGGCGACACCATCACCGACGCCAAACGCCCGGCAGAAAAGGCACTCGCCGGCTTTAAGGAAGTGCAGCCGGTTGTGTTCTGTGGGCTCTTCCCGACCGACGCGGCCGATTTTGAAAAACTGCGCGATTCCATTTCCAAGCTGCGTTTGAATGACGCGAGCTTTAGCTTTGAAACGGAATCATCGGCCGCCCTTGGCTTTGGCTTTCGCTGCGGCTTCTTGGGGCTGTTGCATCTGGAAATCATCCAAGAGCGGTTGAGCCGTGAATATGATCTGGATCTGATCACAACCGCACCCAGCGTGGTCTATCACGTCCATATGAATGACGGATCGATGCAAGAGCTGCATAATCCGGCGGACATGCCAGACCCGGTGCGGATTTCCGCTATCGATGAGCCTTGGATTGAAGCGACCATTTATGTGCCGGATGAATATCTCGGATCGCTGTTGAAGCTGTGTCAGGATCGGCGCGGCATTCAAAAGAACCTGACCTATGTCGGCGGGCGGGCGCAGATCACCTATGAACTGCCGCTCAACGAAGTCGTGTTTGATTTTTATGATCGCCTGAAAAGCATTTCGCGCGGCTATGCCAGCTTTGACTATCACCAGATCGGCCATCGGCCGGGGGATTTGGTGAAGATGAATGTGCTGGTCAATGCCGATCCGGTGGATGCGCTGTCGATGATCGTGCACCGCAGCGCCGCCGAAGCGCGCGGACGGCATATGTGCGAACGGCTGAAGGATCTTATCCCGCGCCATTTGTTCAAAATCCCCATTCAGGCGGCCATTGGCGGCAAAGTGATCGCGCGTGAAACGATTGCGGCCCTGCGCAAGGATGTGACGGCCAAATGCTATGGCGGCGATGCCAGCCGTAAGCGCAAGCTGCTCGATAAGCAGAAAGAGGGCAAAAAGCGGATGCGCGAATATGGTTCGGTCAGCATCCCGCAAGAAGCCTTTATCGCAGCCCTCCGCATGGGGGATGATAACTAAGCGCCGTCATTTCCTTCATTGGATATTCAAGGGCTTAGCCGAAACGGCGTCTGTTTTTCGGCTTTTTTGACCTCTCTCGCTTGTCATTTTGTATAAAAGCGACATATAAATAGGGGCTTGTTGAAAGCGCCTGCACCTAAGCTGTTCGAACCTCCATTGAGCAGCAGCCCCGCAGGTTTTGAGGAGGAGCTGCTCCCCCGCGGCTCCTCCTCTATTTCATGAGGCATTGCGGATTTTGATCTGGGTCAATGAAGTGCTTTGACCGCTCTGCCACATCTGCCTCCTCAACAAGAGGAGGCGAAGTCCATGTCACCCTATCTTCTGCAAGCACCCGTCATTGCTATGGCCACGATGCTCAGCGCGTTTGCCGTTGTCCTGCTCTTTTGCTCTGTGACGGATGCCCTGCTCGGCGATGCACGCCCATAGGCAGGTTTTGCGGTCTTCCGGACCGCGTCTGGGCAAACTCCCCCCAGCCTAAAGTCGCGCGCCGGCCCTGTCGTTATGCGGCAGGGTTAAGCGACGGGCGGCGTTTATGCGCCGTCCATCATTTTGGTCTTTGGCCGATCAGGCAAAATCGAGATGCTGTTCTTCTTGCGGCCCAGCTCCGGCGGCAGGGGCCCGAACCCATTTCCGGGCCGTCTCAATCTCTGCCAGCTTAAAGGTTCTGACCGCGGCGGGGTAAAGCGGTGCCAGAAAATTGGAAACGGATTCAATCCAATCCTTATCGGACACAATGGCGGCGTGACGAATAAAGTCCCGATGTGTCATATGAAATGTTAAATCCTTCCACCACACACTGGGGTCAATCCATCCAAAATCCCGAATAACCTGAACCACATCGATCTTCTTATGAAGCGCCAGCAATTCATCCACGGCCTCAATGGCCTTTGCATAGGATGTGACATCAATAGGTCCATCAACCGTCAGCTCGAGATAGCCAGCATCCTTGTCCATTGTTACGGTGAGCATCATAACCTCCTTCTCAGCAGGAAAGGGTCATCTGGATACACGCACCGTGGCGGGCCTGCATTGATGTCCATCAAGCTGGAAATTAGCCCTGATTCTGACGCCCATATTGAAAATATTAAGCATTGCTATAATGTGTGCCGCTATGACTATGCGTAAGCCTTGGACCCGCCCCTTGCTCTTCATCTCGCTTCCGCTGGTGCTGATCGGCGGCGGGATCGCCTATTTCATTGCCAATGACCATTATGTGTCGACCGACAATGCCTATGTGCAGCAGGATAAGGTCTCCATTTCAGCCGAAGTTGGGGGCAGGATTGTCGAGGTTCTGGTCCGCGAAAATCAGCAAGTGCGGGCGGGTGATCTGCTGTTCCGCATCGACCCGGAACCCTATCAAATCGCAGGGCAGCAGGCCGATGCCGCCATTGCCCAGGCGCAAGTCCGGCTGACGACATTGCAGACCGATTTCGATACCAGCAGCGTCGATATCAACAGCGCGCGTGAAAATGTCGCCTTTTTCACAAGCGAATATCAGCGTCAGTCTGCTTTGATGCAGACAGGCTTTACGACCAAAGCCCGTTTGCAGCAGGCCGAACATGCTCTGTCTGAGGCGCGCAGCCGCCTTGCGAAAGCAGAGGCCGATGCGCAAAAGGCGCAGGCCGCCCTTGCAACTGGGGCTGCCGCCCCCGACGACAATCCTCAGATTCTTGCCGCACAAGTGCAAAAGCGCAAAGCCTTGCTGGATGTATCGCGCACGACCGTTCGGGCACCGATGTCAGGTGTGGTAACCCAAGCAGATCGATTGCAGATTGGCCAAATGATGGTCACCGGTCTGCCGGCGCTCACCATTGTGTCCAAGACGGGCAGTTGGGTTGAGGCGAATTTTAAGGAAACCGATCTCAATGATATGCGGATCGGCCAGTCTGCGACCCTGACATTTGATGCCTATCCATCGCTCAAGCTGAAAGGGCGGGTGGCCAGCATTGGGGCAGGCACGGGTTCTGAATTTTCTGTGCTGCCGGCACAAAATGCCAATGGCAATTGGGTGAAGGTCACGCAGCGGGTTCCCGTCCGGATTGCAATTATCGGCGCATCGCCGCGTCCCCTGCTTGCTGGTCTATCGACGCATGTCCGCATCGACACAGCCAGCCGCTGAGGCGCGCCTTGGCGCGCCAGCACCCGGGAAAGCTGTCCTTCAGGTTGAGAAGAAGGGGCTGCTGACCCTTGCCATCATGGGCGCAGCGATGATCCAGATCCTGGATTCCACCATCGCCAATGTGGCCATTCCCCATATGCAAACAAGCCTGGGGGCAACGCAAGATACCGTCACTTGGGTGCTGACCAGCTATATCGTCGCCGGTGCGGTGGTGATGCCCATCACCGGATGGTTGGCAGACCGGATTGGATCACGTCGGCTGTTCATCGGTGCGGTTATCGGATTCATCCTCACCTCCATGCTGTGCGGGATTGCGGTCAATTTGACGGAGATGGTGGCATTTCGCGTTCTGCAGGGCGTCTGCGCGGCATTCATCGCGCCGCTATCGCAATCCATATTGATGGACATTAATCCGCCGGAAAAGGCCCCCAAAGCAATGGCGATGTGGGGCATGGGCATCATGATTGCGCCTATTCTTGGCCCTGTCATCGGCGGTTGGTTGACCCAAAGCTATAACTGGCGCTGGTGTTTCTATATCAACCTGCCGATCGGCATTCCGACTGTTTTAATCCTGCTCTGGCTGCTCCCGAGCCGTCCTGTCGTGCGACGCTATTTTGACGGCCTCGGCTTTGCCAGCTTGGCGCTTGGCGTTGCAACACTGCAGTTATTGCTGGATCGGGGGCAGCATGAGGATTGGCTTTCAAGCTGGGAAATTCGCATTGAAGTTATGATTGCCCTGTCCGCCCTTTGGATATTCTTTGTTCATCAGGCCACAACGAAAAAGCCGATGTTCGACCGGGAATTGATCACGGATCGCAACTTCATAACAGCGCTGATCTTCATGGTTCTCATCGGCGTCATGATGTTTGGCATTTTCGTGCTCTTCCCGCCGATGTTACAGACCTTGTTTGGATATAGCGTGATCGACACTGGCCTAGTGGTTGCGCCTCGTGGGGTCGGCATTCTCATGTCCATACTCGTGACCACGCGTCTTGCTGGCAGGGTGGATCTACGGCTCATCATCGCGCTTGGGTTTATGGTCACTATGTATTCAATGTGGGAAATGACCCATTGGGGCCTGATGATCGATTGGTGGTATATCGTCTATGCAGGGTTTATGCAGGGTATTGGCATGGGAATGGTCTTCATTCCGATGAACCAAATGGCCTTTGCCACGCTTGCGATGCGTTATCGAACGGATGGATCAAGTCTGCTTTATCTTGTCCGCAACATTGGCGGCAGCGTTGGGATTTCCATCATGTCGACCATGTTCGCCCGTGGCCTGCAAACAAATCATGCGGAGCTTTCCAGCCATGTCACCTCTTCCTCCATGTCGGTTATAGACCCTGCGACCGCCGATGAATATCAGACGGTTGGTGAAGCGGCTCTGCGCATGGTCGATTTAGAGATTAATCGACAGGCAGCAATGATTGCCTATCTCAACGATTTTCAGCTGATGATCTGGTTGCTGATCGCCTTCATGCCACTCATTTTCTTGCTGAAGCCAACCAAGACTGGGCTGGGGCAGGCGCCCCATGCCGTCGGCGAATAGCTACATTTCCCCCCGCGCCCGGCGCAGGGCATACCAGCGCGCGACATTGGCATTATGTTCAGGCAGCGTGCGTGCAAAGACATGGCCACCCGTCCCGTCCGCCACGAAATAAATATAGTCGGTTTTAGCAGGGTTCAGCACAGCTTCGATGGAGGCCTTGCCCGGGTTGGTAATGGGGCCTTTGGGCAGGCCTGCACGGGCATAGGTGTTATAGCCATTATCATCGCGCAATTCGGATTTCCGGATGCGGCGGCCCAGTGGCTGGCCCTTGGTAATGGGATAAATCACCGTTGGGTCCGCCTGAAGTCGCATGCCAATGCGCAGGCGATTGGTATAAAGCCCGGCGACTTGGTGGCGTTCCTCCGCTTTGCCCGTTTCCTTTTCCACAATGGCCGCCAAATTGACCGCCTCTTGCGGTGTTTTGACAATGGTCGAGGCTGAGCGTTCCGCCCAAAGCTCGGCCAACGTGCGATCCATTGCTGCCTGCATCCGGCTTATCACGGCGGCCCGGCTGTCACCCGGGCTGATTTCATAGGTGTCCGGTAAGATTGAGCCTTCTTTGGGGATTGGAATATTCCCGGTCAGTCCCGGCATCGCCATCAGCCGGTCCCGCACCATGATGGAGGGCATGCCTTCTGGGATCGTGACGAAGCGGCGCACAATTTTGCCGCCCTGCACGATGTCCAGAAGTGTGCGTTCGCTGGCCCCTTTGGGCAGAAGGAAGCGACCGGCCTGAATGGGGTCTGTGCCGCCCAAAAGCCGGGCGCGCACACGAAAGATCGTCGCATTATCGACCGCACCAACCCGGTCCAGATTTTGGGCGACCTGAATCAGGCTTTCGCCGGGTTCCACCTCAAAGCTGGTCTCGCGCTCTAGCGGGCCAGCCGCAAACCAGCCGCCCACCATCCACAGGGCCGCAAATGCGACAATCAGGGCAAGAAGGGTGCTCCGGCGGAGCATGGGGTCAGATTGCCTTCATCACCAGACTGGCATTGGTTCCGCCAAAGCCAAAGCTGTTGTTGAGCACGGCGCGTACCGGGCGCTTTTTGGCCGTCAGGGGGACGAGATCGACCCCTTCTGTCCCTTCGTCTGGGTTTTGCAGGTTGAGCGTCGGGGGCACAATCTGGTCGCGAATGGCAAGGATGCAGAAAATGGCTTCAACCGCACCCGCGCCGCCCAGCAGATGGCCGATGGCGGATTTTGTGCTGCTCATCGATGCACCAGACAAGTCATCGCCCAGCACCCGCTTAACGGCGCCCAATTCGATCGTGTCGGCCATGGTTGAGGTGCCGTGTGCGTTGACATAATCAATGTCTCCCGCCGCCATGCCTGCCTTGCGCAGGGCCATGCGCATGGCCAATTCGGCCCCCTTGCCCTCTGGGTGTGGGGCGGTGACGTGGTAGGCATCGCCGGACAGGCCATAGCCCACCACTTCGGCATAAATCTTGGCACCGCGCGCCTTGGCATGCTCATATTCTTCCAGAACAACGACGCCTGCGCCTTCACCCATCACGAATCCATCGCGATCCTTATCATAGGGGCGGCTTGCTTCTTCGGGGCGATCATTAAAGCTGCAATTGAGTGCGCGGGCCTGTGCAAAGCCGGCGACGCCCAAGGGGTTGATCGTGCTTTCCGCACCACCAGCCAACATAATGTCGGCATCGCCATCCTTAATCATGCGCGCGGCATCCCCAATGGAGTGCGCGCCCGTCGAGCAAGCGGTCACCACGGCGTGGTTCGGGCCCATCAGGCCATATTTGATCGACACTTGGCCAGAGATCAGGTTGATCAGGCGGCCGTGCACGAAATGCGGCGACACGCGGCTTGGGCCTTTTTCGTGCAAGACGATGGATTCGCTTTCAATCCCCGGAAGTCCGCCAATGCCCGACCCAATTGAGCAGCCCGTACGCGTCTTGAGGTCATCGTCCATCTCGGTGAGGCCGGCATCTTCCAGCGCCTGACCTGCGGCATCAATGCCGTAAATGATGAAAGGATCAACTTGGCGCTGGATCTTATGGTCGACGCGCTTGTCGGGATCAAAGCCCCAAGGATGATCCTTTGGCTTTACCTCGCACGCAATGTGGCATTTTTGATCGGACGCATCGAAGCGCGTTATCTTGCCCGCGCCAGATTTGCTGGCAAGCAGATTGGCCCAGGTCGTCTCAACATCAGCACCCAGCGGGGTCACCAGACCCAAACCTGTCACAACTACGCGGCGCATAAGCGTCTCCAGTCTTCCAGAATCAAAAACGGCTCCCGAACGTGCCGGAAACCGTCTTCGATAACATCGATTCGTTCAAGGCAAAGCTGCCTTGCGATCAGCCTTTGTGGCTGTCGATATAAGAAATCGCGTCCTTGACGGTCGAAATCTTTTCGGCAGCGTCATCGGGGATTTCAACGCCGAATTCTTCTTCGAACGCCATGACCAGCTCGACAATGTCGAGGCTGTCCGCGCCCAAATCGTCGATGAAGCTGGCGTCCGTTGTCACCTTGTCGGCCTCAACGCCGAGATGTTCAACGACGATCTTCTTAACGCGGTCTGCGGTGTCGCTCATGGATAACCCTTCTCGTTCATGTGTGAGCAATATTTGTGAAAGCCC
>RFSU01000250.1 GCA_009923795.1 Sphingomonadaceae bacterium | reverse complement strand
CTTGTCCCAATCTGGATGCGCGATCATCGCCTGATGGAAGGTAACGAACGGCAGGAAGAGCATGGTCGCGCGTTCCTGCTCGATCTGGCGCAGGCTCTCACCCGCGTCGAAATGCGGCTGGCCGATAAAGGTACCCGCCACCTCGACTGCGCCCAGCATGCCGAGCATGGCGGCAATATGGAACAGCGGCATGGGGGACCAGACGCGTTCATCCGCCTGAAATGCCCAGCGATTGCGCGCCAGATTGGTCGTCTCGCGGCAAATCGCTTCATGGCTCAGCAGGCATCCCTTGGGATTCGCGGAGGTGCCTGATGTATAGAGAATCATGCAGGTGTCGCGCAGCCGCACTCCCAAACGCGCAGCATGGACAAGGCTCTCATCGACGCTCTCAGCGAAATCATCGAAGTCCTTTTGACTGACAAAGCCCGGCGCTTCCTTGCCGCCCAGCAGGACCAGACGCCGAAGCTTCGGTGCAGTCGCGACCGTGAGGGAAAGAGGGTCCGCGACACTGGCCAGCGTCGGGAAGGCTTCTGTCAGACGCGCGACGAAGTCGACAAAAGCATCTGACTCGCTGTTGGTAACGATGGCCACTAGATCCGCATTTTCGGTTACATAGGCGACTTCGGGCGCGCGGTACCGCGCGTTCATCAGCACCGACACACCGCCTACCATCGCGACCGCAAACAGTGTTTCAATGAATTCCACACCCGAGGGCAACAGGATGCCAACATGATCGCCACGCTTGATGCCCAGACCGATCAGTCCGCGTGCGCGATGCAGCACGGACTGTACGACTGCATCATAGCTTTTGCGGCCAGTCGGGAAGACAAGTGCCTCTTTGTCCGCTGCCTGATCCCAGGCCTTGAGCAGCATGTCCGCCAAGGGGCTGACCGTGACGCGCAGTGCAGCGGGGTTTTCACTCTTGCCAGTCAAACTGTCACTCTCCGTATGTCATCTGACCGGTGGGCCATCGGCGACCTTGGCGCTCTTTCGTCGCATTTCTCCTTTCGGAGGATAGGTCGCCCATCGCTGTATGGATCAGCTGCAACCTACAATGCCGCCATCCACCGGAATTTCGGCGCCTGTGATGTACCCCCCGGCACGGGAGGACAAAAAGACGATGATCCCGGCAATCTCATCCGCCCGACCCATCCGGCGAAGCGGAATCTTTGCCAGCAGGGCAGGGTCCACGGCTTCTTCGTCGCGCATATGTGCGGTCATGTTGGTGGGGAAGTAGCCGGGCAGAACGGCGTTCACGGTGATGTTGCGGTCCGCCAGATCACCCGCCAGATCGCGGCTGAGCATATGGATGGCGGCTTTACTGGCCGAATAGCTGTAGGCACTGAGGCCCTGGGTGGATTTGCCCGCAACCGACCCGATGTTAATGACCCGCGAAGGATCATCCGGCGTGCCTGCCGCTGCCAGTTCCGGCAGCAACTCGCGCAGCAGCGTGAAGGGCGCCTGCACATTGACCATCATCACGCCGGGCCAACCTTTGTCGGGGAACCCTTCCACCGGGGCGCCCCAGGTCTTGCCAGCATTGTTGACAAGAATGTGCAGTTTGTCGCCTGCAACCTCCCGAACACGCGCAGCAAGATCGACTGCGGCTTCAGGGGACGAAAGGTCGGCCGCAAGCGGGATGCAGTGCCCCAAGTCTGCCATCTCCGCTGCGGCAGCTTCGCACACATCGGTTTTGCGCGACGTAAACACAACTGTGGCGCCGGCACTCAGCAGACCTTCGACGATCATGCGGCCCAGCCCCTGCGCACCGCCAGTCACCAGCGCAACCTTGCCTGTCAGGTTAAAGGGATGCGTCATACTGTTACCACCACCTTGCCAAAGCTGTGCTGTTTTTCGAGGTAAAGCAGCGCCTCGCGCGCTTGCGCGAGGGGAAAGACTTTCTCGATGACGGGCTTGATCTTGTGCTTGTCCACAAAGGCGAGCATGCCGCGGAAATCTTGGGGATCACCAACCTGGCTGCCAACGATGCTGGCGCTTTTCAGAAAGATACCGGTGGCGGTCACCTCAAACTTGTCGCCTGCAGTGGACCCGTAAATCACGATGCGCGCGCCTGGGTTGATCGCTCGGACATAGTTGGAATAGCTTGGCGCAGGCGCGCCATCCAGAACGACATCAATTCCGCCGGTCAGCTTGCCAACCTGCTTGCGCCACTCCGGATCAGTATAGAGC
>RFSU01000249.1 GCA_009923795.1 Sphingomonadaceae bacterium | reverse complement strand
GGGCCACCCTGCGCGACACCGCGCTCGCCGCGATTGAAGAGACCCGCTGGGTTCCGGAAAAAGGGCAAAACCGGATCCGATCTATGGTGGAAGGTCGCCCGGACTGGGTGCTCTCCCGCCAGCGGGCCTGGGGCGTGCCGATCACGCTCTTCGTCAATCGCAAGACGGGGCAATATTTGAACGACCCCGCCGTCAATGCGCGCATCATCGCAGGCGTCCGGGCGCAAGGCGTCGATGCCTGGTCGGAAAGCCGCGCGCAGGAGTATCTGGGGGCGGAGTATCGCGCCGAAGATTATGAGCGCGTGGCCGATATTCTCGATGTCTGGTTTGACAGCGGCTCCACCCATGCCTTTGTGCTGGAATCGGGCAAATGGCCCGATCTGACGCGGCCCAAAGACCATGTGGGGCCTTGGGCCGACCTTTATCTGGAAGGCAGCGATCAACATCGTGGCTGGTTCCAATCCTCCCTGCTCGAAAGCTGCGGAACGCGCGGACACGCGCCCTATAAGGCCGTCCTCACCCACGGCTTTACGATGGACCAAAAGGGCATGAAAATGTCCAAGTCGCTCGGCAATACCATTGATCCATTAAAGGTCATGGAAAGCTATGGCGCAGATATTATCCGCCTTTGGGCCTTGTCGGTCGACTTTACCGAAGACCACCGCATCGGCGATGAAATCCTAAAAGGCGTGGCCGACCAATATCGCAAGCTGCGCAACAGCTTTCGCTATCTGCTCGGCGCGCTGGACGGATTTGACGAGACGGAGCGCGTCAGCATCGACCAAATGCCAGAGCTGGAGCGCTATGTTCTGGCCCTGATGGCCAAGCTGGATGCAACGCTGCGTCAATCCGTCGCCGACTATGATTTCAACACCTATGTCCGGGCGCTGACCGATTTTTGCAATGAAGACCTATCGGCCTTCTTCTTCGATATTCGCAAAGACTGCCTCTATTGCGACGCGCCCGACAGCGTGAAGCGCCGGGCCTATCGCACAGTGTTGGACATGTTGTTCCAAGCGCTCATCCGCTGGGCCGCACCCGTCATCGTGTTTACAGCGGAAGAAGTGTGGCAGACGCGCACGCCAAACCCGGACGCATCGGTACATCTGCTGGAATGGCCCATAGTCGACGCCGACTGGGCCGATGCTGACCTGATCGCGCGCTGGGGCGAATTGCGGGCGCTGCGCACACATGTGACCGAAGCCATTGAGCCGCTGCGTCGCGACAAGGTGATCGGGTCGAGCCTGGCCGCCAATGTCTTGGTTCCAGCGTCTGCACCAGAAGCTGATCTGGCTGAGTTGTTCATCACAGGGACAGTCACACGCGGCCAAGAAGATGGGGTGCAGATCACCCCAACCACAGACCCCAAATGCGGCCGGTGCTGGCGGCATCTGCCCGAAGTGGCGGAGGATGGCGCGCTGTGCGGGCGCTGTGCGGATGTCATCAATGGCTGATCCGTTGCGCCGCCTTGGCTATGGCACTGCCCTGCTGCTGTTCGTGGCCGATCAATTGCTCAAGGCAATCATCATTGGCCCAATCGGGTTGCAGGCGCTGGGGCAGATTTATCTGCTGCCGATCCTGAACCTCACTTGGGTTGAGAATTATGGGATTGCGCTGGGCCTATTGCAGGCCGGGCATGCAGTTGAACGCTGGGGCTTGGTGATCGCAACCAGCGTGATTGCCGCCATTGTTGCCGTCTGGATCTGGCGGGAACGCAACCGGGCAGACATTTTTGGCCTTGGGCTTGTGCTCGGCGGCGCATTGGGCAACATCGTGGATCGCATACGCTTTGGCTATGTGGTTGATTTCATCGATTTCCACATTGGTGGGTTCAGACCCTTTTTGGTCTTCAATCTTGCCGATGCAGCGATTACCATTGGGGTATTGGTGCTTTTGGTGCGCGCCTTTTTTTCACGCGATGCCAAGGCAAAGACGGAGACGGATCATGCGTAAGATATTGGGTGTTGTGGCGGTTGGTGCGCTGCTGTCGGGCTGTGCATCGGGCGGTCTGTTCAACCGCAACTCCCCCGACGAGTTTCAGGTAACACGGCTTGCTCCGCTGGTTGTGCCGCCTGATTTTGCGCTTGTCCCTCCCGCTGCTGGTAGCGCGCAGGCACAATCCGCCGATAGCTCCACGCAGGCTTTGCAGGCGATGTTCGGTGGCCCGGCCCCGCGCAGCGGTGCTGAAAAT
>RFSU01000248.1 GCA_009923795.1 Sphingomonadaceae bacterium | reverse complement strand
GGCCTGAGCAATGCTCAGACAGGCACCGCCAGCCAGGTCACCTGTGCCCCATGGGGGTGGACCATCGCCAATGTTTCGGTGACACCCGTGCCCGGCCAGCAGCGCAGGCGCAATTCCGCTTGCGCGGCCCCCGGCCCCTGAAATTCAAGGCTGAGCCAAGCCAAAGGTGCAGCAGGCGTGGCCCGTGCGCCGGCCGTTTCAATCATATCGCGCACCGCCACGCGCCCTTCGGGTGAAAAATATTGAAGCGCGATGGAATGGTAAATCACACGCGTGCGGCCTTCAGCTTGCGGTTCAGCCAGCAAGGGCGGCAAAAGATCCAGCGCATTGCCGCCAATGAGCGGCGGCCGCGCGCCCTTGGCCATGGCAATGGCCGTTTGCGTGCGGGTCATCCGTTCCCGCTGATCGGGCCAAATATAGGCTTGAAGATGCTCCGCCACCACATCATCGCTGACATCAAGCGGCAGAAGATCAATGCCGACCCGATCCATCACCCGAACATCCACAACCGAAGGATTTGCCCCCTGCCAGTCGGGCACCAATTGCAAGGGGGAGAGCATATCCCCCGCAACCGCCGACCCCAGACGATAGCCATAGAGATCCATATTGAGATTGAGGCCGGCACTTGCGCCAATTTCAATCCATTCCATGCGCGGGCCAAAGCGGCGGGCAATATGCATCATGCCCGGCCAGAGCGCGGCGGAGCGGGCGACCTCATTCGTCTGCGGTGGGCTATCGAGCCAATCATAAAGCCAGTCATCCCAGCCTTCCAACACGCGGGACAAAATGCGGGGCATGTCGCCAGTTTGTCGGGTATAAAGCTCTGTCAGGGCGGCATCCTTGCCAGACCGGGCCAGCGCGTGCAGCCCACCTGCAATGCGCAAAGGCATCGCATCAACAAGGGGGTCCCCTTCCCAGCCAAGAATGCGCGCGCCCGTTCGCGTGCTGCCATCCAAGATAACGCCAAGCGCGACAAGCACTTCCGCCGTCAGCGGAGAGCCAGCGGCCCGACATACATCCGCCTGTTGGCGAAACCCGGCTCGAATATGATCAGTCATGGCGCACAGCTTGCCCTCAATGCCCCACCCAAGTAAAGGCCGCGCATCATGTCGCAGCCAATCATCTTCGCTATTCCCAAGGGCCGTATCCTTTCAGAGGCCTTGCCCTTGCTTGCTCAGGCCGGAATTGTGCCGGAAGCCGCCTTTGGCGACAAAGAGAGCCGGGCGCTGAAATTTGCGACAAATTGCCCGGATATCAGCCTGATCCGGGTGCGCGCTTTTGATGTGGCGACCTTTGTGGCGCATGGCGCAGCGCAGATCGGCATTGTCGGATCTGACGTGATTGATGAATTTGATTATTCAGAGCTGTACGCCCCGGTTGATCTCAACATCGGGCATTGTCGCATTTCGGTGGCAGAGCCTGCTGAAATGGCGGCGACCGATGATTTGCGAGCTTGGAGCCATGTGCGCGTGGCCACCAAATATCCCAACCTCACCCGCAAGCACTTTTCCCAGCGCGGCGTGCAGGCGGAGTGTGTCAAGCTGAATGGGGCGATGGAAATTGCCCCAGCACTTGGCCTGTCGAGCCGGATTGTTGACCTTGTCTCCTCTGGCAAGACGCTGCAGGAAAATGGTCTGGTCGAAGTAGATGTGATTGCTCAGGTCTCGGCCCGACTGATCGTGAACCGGGCGGCCTTCAAAACCAACGCCGCCGTCGGTGCGCTGGTGGATGCCTTTAGAGCTGCGGTCCATGCTTAGGCTGGATGCCCGCGCGGCTGATTTTGCGGCCCGTTTTGAAGAACTGGTCAATTCCCGGCGTGAAGCCGATGCCGATGTGTCGCGCGATGTTGCGGCCATTGTCGCACGGGTGAAGGATGAAGGTGATTCGGCCGTTGCCGATTACACGCGCCGGTTTGATGGACATGATCTGGATTGGCAGATCAGCCTTGACGATTGCCGGGCGGCCTATGCCGCGCTCAACGCCGATTTGCGCGCCGCCCTCAACCTCGCAGCAGAGCGAATTCGCTCTTATCATGCAAAGCAAAAACCCGCCGATAGTGATGGCGTGGATGCAGCCGGCGTGCGGCTGGGTGCGCGCTGGCGGGCGGTTGATGCCGCTGGTGTTTATGTCCCCGGCGGGCGGGCGGCCTATCCCTCCTCCGTGCTGATGAACGCCATTCCGGCGCGCGTCGCGGGTGTTGAGCGGCTTGTGATGGTGACCCCCACGCCCAAGGGAGAGATTAACCCGCTGGTGCTCGCGGCGGCGCATTTGGCCGGCGTGGATGAAGTCTGGCGG
>RFSU01000247.1 GCA_009923795.1 Sphingomonadaceae bacterium | reverse complement strand
CAAAGCGGCGCTCGACCGGTCCCGCGTTGTCCTCTCCGTCATGGCCGATGCCGGGGTGATCAGCCCCAGCGTTGCGGCGGCCGCCCGTCCAGATCAGGTCAAGCTGGCTGCCGGCCCTCAACAGAATAGCCTGCGATACTTTACCGACTGGGCCCTTCCCCAATTGGAAGGCCTGATTGACGAGGCGAAGGAGCCAATTGACGTTTGGACAACGATTAATCCCGATATGCAGGCCGCCGCCGATGCGGCCATCCTGAAATATACGCCAGAAGCGGCACAGGCGGCCCTTGTCGCGCTCGACCGGGATGGCGCTGTCCGCGCGATGATTGGCGGGCGGGATTATGTAGCATCCATTTATAATCGCGGCACACAGGCCGTGCGTCAGCCCGGCTCTGCCTTTAAGCTGTTCGTCTATCTGGCCGCCCTTGAGGCTGGTATGACGCCAGACAGCAAGATGATTGACGAACCCGTCAAAATTGACGGCTGGAGCCCACGTAACAACACCAAGGAATATCGCGGCGAAATGACGCTGCGCACGGCCTTTACCAATTCGGTCAACACCATTGCCGCCCAAATCGGCCAGCAAGTGGGGACGCCCGCCATTGCCGCCGTCGCCCGGCGGCTGGGCCTGACCACGCCGATCAACACCCAGCCCTCTATGGTTTTGGGGACATCTGACGTGCGGCTGATTGATATGGCAAAGGCCTTTGCTGTCGTTCAGGCCAAGGGCAAGTCAGTGACGCCCTATGGCATTATCAAGGTCACAACACCCTCTGGCCGCCTACTCTATGAACGCCCCGCCCAAGAAGACCTGCAGCTGATTGATCCCTGGGTTGCCGCCGGCATGACGGACATGATGCAAACAGCGGTGAGCGCCGGGACAGGGCGCGCCGCGCAAATCGGGCGGCCTGTTGCGGGCAAGACGGGGACGACATCCTCCAACAAAGATGGCTGGTTCCTTGGCTTTTCAAGCGGGATTACGACGGGTGTTTGGATCGGCCGTGACGATGCCAAGCCCGTTCCCGGCCTTCAAGGCGGACGCGCGCCCGCAACCGTCTTTGCCGCCTTCATGCAGCGCGCGGTGGCCAATCGCCCGGTGGAAAAGTTTGCAACAGACGTCACTCTGCCCGAATGGACTTTGGAGACCGACGAAGAGGCCTATCTGGGCGAGCTGGGCAATGGCGTGGATCAAACGCTGGATGGCCTGAGCGATGTAGGGCCGGTCGCAGCTGAAGATGCGGAATATCAGCGCGTCATTGATGAGGCGACCCGGCAGGAAGGCCAGCCAGCCCGGCGCACGCCGCCTCAGCCACCTCGCCCGAACCAGTAAAGCCGCGCGCCATTATGCCGCAGCCAATCGCGGGCAGGCGCGTGATCCGCGCCAAATAGCTCCTTGGCCAGCCGATGAAAGTCGCGGCTGTGATCCATATGGATGCGATGCGCCACTTCATGCGCAACGGTTGCCCGGCGGACAAACTCCGGCGCCAAGATCAGCCGCCAACTATAGCGGATATCGCCGCTGCCCGAACAGCTTCCCCAACGGGACCGGGGATCACCGACCGATACGCTGGCGATGGAAATATCGCGCTGCGCCGCAATTTCCCGTGTTTCCTGATCCAGCAGGGTCCGCGCCTCCGCCCGCAGCCAGCGCAGCAAGCGATTGGGCATCACGTCGATTGGCCCGCCAATCAAAATCTGGGCACCCTCTATGCGGGGCGTGCGCGGATGGCTTTGCGCCCAGTCCAACGTGTAGGACGCACCCCCAATTGGCACAGCCATGCCCGGCTCAATCGGCCACGGTTCCGGCATGCGCGCCTTTTGCCGCGCGATCCAGCCCTCATGTTGTTCCACCCAATTGAGCGCGGCGGCAAGGGGGGCTTTGTTTGGCAAGACCAGCCGAACTTGGCCTGTGCGCGGATCGACCGACAATTTCATGCGCCGGGCATTGGCCTTGCGGACAATTTCCAGCCCGTCAATCATGCATCCTCGCCCGGCCAGCGCTCAACAATATGGTTTTCCAGATCGCCCGCATCAATTTCTGAGACGGTCCACCCCCGGGTGGACATGCCGCGCCGGTGGATCTCTTCCCGGTCGCCACAGACAAGATAATGCCAATCGGGCAAGGCCTCCCCCTTGGCGCGGCGGACATAGGCGCAGGTCGGCGGCAGCCAGTCCAAATTATCCAATTTGGCGAGCGTCAGGCGGATACAATCAGGGACTTGGGCAAAGCGGTTGCGATAATCAGAACATTGGCCGGTGCCCCGATCAAGCAAGCGGCAGGCGACATTGGTGGGGTAAATATCGCCCGT
>RFSU01000246.1 GCA_009923795.1 Sphingomonadaceae bacterium | reverse complement strand
GCCGACCAGATTGGTGAGTCCGTTGCGGCGATTGGGCGATAGGTGTTGCGTCACGCCTACTTGGGCCAAGAAATCGGCATCGGTCGCCGCTACTTCAGTCGGCGTGGCGCCATCATAAAATTCGCAGACCAGCGACGCGATCCCCTTGGTGATAAGTGAATCGGCATCGCAGCGGAAGCGGCAAGCGCCGCTTTCAAGCGATGGCACGAGCCAGAGATTGGAGGTGCAACCGGAGATCAGAAACGCATCCAACTTTAGTTCAGATGGCAATGCGGGGGCCGTCTTCGCCCGATCGATTACGTATTGGAAACGCTCGTGATGGTCGGAGAAAGGTTCAAGTTCGGCCACCAGCTCGGCGCGCTTCGTTACGAGGCTCATGGGCTAATCAGCGGCCGGCGAGGGCTTCGGGGTCTAGGTTGCTGCGGACAAGGGGCGCCATCAGGGCTTGCAGTTTACGGGCTTTGTCGGCGGGTAATTTTGATTCGGTCTGTAACCACGAAATGGCGTCTTGCCAGATGAGGGGCGAAGGCCGGCGTTGGTTCAGGAGTAATTCCAATTCTTCGACGACGGATTTGCGCGTGCCGTAGCTATCCGTTTGGCCGGCCAGAATCCGCGCGCGAATGCAATCGGCTCTCAGTTGGGAATGTTTGGGGTGGGCCAAGATGCCTGCTTCCAAAACGCGCACGGCGGCGTCCGTCGCGCGGATGGCTCGGAGGTGTCGACCCACGGAACGAAAGGCTTCGGGGCCGAGGTCCTTTGATTTGAGGAATTCACTCAGATAACGGTCGCCGATATCCCGGTCGACCTTGGCGGCGAGCGCATCTTTTTTAGTGCGGGCGTGGTAAGCGATACCCAGCAGGGCTTGGACAAGAGGCTCGTTAGACTTGAAGAACGTACGTTCGGCGGTGGTAACTTGCTGATACTGAAGAATGACTTGTTCGGGCTGTTTGGCGTTGAGTAAAGCTTCGAGGTGAAGGGCGGCAAAAGTGGCGCGATCGAAGCCTTGGCTTTGGGCGACGTTGGCGACCGCCAAGGTGAGGCCATCGTAGCCTTTTTCGGCGGCAAAATTAGCCAACGCAATCATCGCCGCCGAGTTGTTCGCGAAGTTTTCCGAAATCAGTCGCAGCTCCTTATCGTAGTCATCTTTTAGGCCGATCCGGTCGAGGAGTTGTAGTTTTTGAATATGAGGGAAGGGAGCTTTTTCATCGCTCGCAATCCGGTCATTCGTGACCGACAGCGCGATTTTAGATTGGCCTAAGAGAATGTGGAAGCGCGCCTGTTGTGAAAGGATCGCATCATGGGCCGCGCCTTTGTAGGAAGAGCTTTTAGATTCAAGCAAGGCGACGGCGTCTTGATATTTGCCGCCATCAAAGAGGGCCTTAGACTTCAGCAGTAACCCATTGGCCCTATTATCTAAGTTGCTTGAATTGATGATGTTAACCGCCTCGGGGTATTTGCCCGTCCAATACAGCGACGTGGCGGCGGCCAGGGAAATAATTTCCCGGGTAGGTTGGGGTAAGGTCTTGCCGGCTTGGAGGAGTTTTAAGCTTTGGTCGATGACCTCGGCATCGCGCTCGCGAAGCTGCAGCAACTGAAAATAACGCTCCAAGTAGTCTCTCCCCAGGGTGTCATCGGCGTTGAGGAATTCGAGGCCATGACGCAGGGACTGGATGGCATCATCAGTCCGCCCCATATTTGAGTGTAAGAAATTGGCATAGAACAACTTAGCCTTGGCGTTTGCGGGGTTACAACGGACCGATATTTGGATTAATTTTAATAAATCGGCAAAGCGGTTCTGTTTTTGGGCCTCCATTGCCTGATTGAGGAAGAGGTCGGACAATAAATTGAGGTGTCCTTGGCGAATTTCCCCAGCTTTTTCAGGCTGATCCTCAATTTTTGAGAGCGCCATCCGGACCATTTGTTGGATGGCTTTATCCTTAATTAAGTCTGTTTTTATGTAAGTTTGCCGGGTGTAGCTCAAGATCGACTCTTTCGGCTGAGTGAGCGGAAGGCCTGCTAAAAGGATGATTTCGGCGTCGGATTGTTCATCTTGGGTTACGTTTCCCGCCACTTTCGGGCTTGCCTGAGGGGCGGGGGCGGTTGCTGCGGCTTGGGCAAGCGCACGGTCATGCCCGCAGGCGATGGCTATCAGCAAATAAAAGGTCGAACGGGGGCAGGACATAAAAGGACGGGCATCTTTGGTTGTCCGAACATAATTGTCCCGCTCAAAAAAGCCAGCAGGGCGGGCGATAAGGTGCTCTGGTAAAGAAACCTTAAAATCCGTGCACTTTCCGCTTGCATGAGGGGCTT
>RFSU01000245.1 GCA_009923795.1 Sphingomonadaceae bacterium | reverse complement strand
GCCAGCCCCAGCCAAATTGTGGCAACAACAATGACAGTGATGATCAGGGCAAATCCTGCTATTGCTGCCGCGATGAACAAATAGATTGCGGGTGCCAAATGACGCCCACGATCCCCCAGCTCCGCCCGAAAAAACTCGGCTTCAGCGCGGGCATAGCCTGCGGTATCGTCAATCAACTGACTGACGAGGTGGCGGATGCTCGGCTCATTTGTATCAACGGGCGGCTGGTCCATGCGTGCCTCAGGCTTTGTCCTCAGGATCTGCCTTTAAAAGCCGCGCCACCAAAAAGCCAAGCGCCGCGGCGCCGCCAATGGTGATTGCCGGTCTGCGCCGAACAAAATCCCGCGCCTCTTCAAGAAGATCCTCAACATCTTTGGATTTCAGGGATGTCGACATGTTTGACAGGGCATCAGCCGCCTTATGCGCATAGGCGCCGTATTTGGGCCCAACGCGTGCATCAATTGTCTGAGCAACATCTTCAATCATCGCTTGAACATCGTCCAACGCTTCGGTTGTCCGGTCCTTGCCGGTCGCCATGGCGTCCTTGGCGGTGGATTGAAGCTTACTGATCGCCGCGCTGGCCTGCTCGCGCAAAGGCGTGTCAGGATGGCTTGGATTTTCTGTGATGGTCAGAGCAGCCTTCGGTGCCGCCACGGCTTTGCGGGCTGCGGGTTTGCGCGGCGCGGCTGGCTTGCGCTTGGCTTTTGGCGAAGATGTGTCGTCTGTCGTTGCCATGTCGTTGCTTTCTCTCATGGTTGCGCAGGGACTGCTTGCCAGATAGAGACACGCGTCTCACCCGCCAAGCAATTCTGGAGTCTTATATAGTGACGGCCATTCTTGATATCCATGCCCGCCAGATCGTCGACAGCCGAGGCAATCCGACTGTTGAAGTTGATATTTTGCTGGAAGACGGCAGCTTTGGCCGCGCGGCGGTTCCTTCTGGCGCGTCGACAGGTGCCTATGAAGCGGTCGAAAAACGCGACGGAGACAAGGCGAAATGGCTTGGCAAGGGCGTTCAGGCTGCCGTTGATAGCGTTAATGGCCCAATTGCGGATGCGTTGCTCGGCATGGATGCCGAAGATCAGGCCGAAGTTGATGCGGCGATGATTGCGCTGGATGGGACTGAAAATAAATCCAACCTTGGGGCAAATGCTATTCTGGGGGTCAGCTTGGCCAACGCTAAGGCCGCTGCTGATTCCCGGGGATTGCCTTTGTATCGCTATGTCGGTGGCGTTTCGGCGCATGTTTTGCCCGTGCCAATGATGAACATCATCAATGGCGGCGCACACGCGGACAACCCGATCGACTTTCAAGAGTTCATGATCATGCCCGTCGGTGCGGAAAGCCTTTTTGATGCCGTGCGCATGGGGTCGGAGATTTTTCATACCCTGAAGAAGAAGCTGCACGATCAAGGCCTGTCGACCGCTGTCGGCGATGAAGGTGGGTTCGCGCCGAATATTGCCTCTGCGCCGGCTGCACTCGATTTCATCATGCAGGCAGTGGAAGCAGCTGGCTATCGACCCGGGGACGATGTCGTCCTCGCATTGGATTGTGCGTCGACCGAATATTTTAAGGACGGCAAATATCATCTGACGGGCGAAGGTCGGGTGCTGTCGCCGGAAGAGCATGCCAATTATCTGGCTGAACTCGCCGCGAAATATCCGATTAAGTCGATTGAAGACGGCATGGGCGAAGATGATCGCGCCGGCTGGAAATATCTGACGGACAAGATTGGCAAGACGTGCCAACTGGTCGGTGACGATCTTTTCGTGACAAATCCTAAGCGTTTGCATGATGGCATTAACGAAGGTCTGGCCAATTCGATCCTTGTGAAGGTCAATCAGATTGGTACTTTGACGGAAACTTTGGCGGCCGTGGATATGGCGCATCGCGCCCGTTATACCTCCGTTATGTCGCACCGATCTGGGGAGACGGAGGACTCAACGATTGCTGATTTGGCGGTTGCCACCAATTGCGGACAAATCAAAACGGGAAGCCTCGCCCGCTCTGACCGGTTAGCCAAATATAACCAGCTGATCCGGATTGAAGAAGAGCTTGGTCCCATTGCGCGCTACGCCGGACGATCTATTTTTATCTAGTCCGGCGGCATAGGTTTGCGATTTATAGTTGATTATCAGAATCGCTTGTGATTCAAGGGCTTTCATGAAGCAGGCGAGACATCTCTGGAACATTCTTCGCAGCGCGGCGACGCCCGCGTTGGGCTTCATTGTGATCGCTTTTTTCGGTGGATACGCACTATTCGGCGCCAATGGCGTGCTGGCGGGCTTTGAATATCGCCAGCAAATCGAAATGCGTCATGCCGAATTGGCTCTGCTCAA
>RFSU01000244.1 GCA_009923795.1 Sphingomonadaceae bacterium | reverse complement strand
GGCCCGTTGTATTTGATCGTCTCTGTCCACTGTCTCGGATGAGACCTTGTCGCCGCAACTCGCTTATCCGGGCGCGGAAAGACCAGCGCTCAGTGCCTAAAAGCGCTGCTAGCTCATCAGACGTAAGGCCATTGCGTCCGGCATCGCGGACCGCTGCTAGTGCCATTTTCTGAAGCCGGCCCAGCTTTGGGGCAACAGAGGCTGCCGCTGCAATTGATGTGTCCACGTTCCGGTGGCCGGGTGCGTAAGGATAGACGTTCATTGAGCGCCTCCCTCTGTGAGAGGTGGCAGATCGTTTCGGCTTAGCAGTTTAGCCAACCATTCGGATTGGGCTTCGCTCATTGGCGACGGGTCAACCGCAATCTGGCCTAAAAATTGACCAGCTTTCCGGGTGAACCTGTATTGGCCGGTGAGCAAGGCTAGTGCCGCCTGCCTTTGATCGGAGAAGTGCCGATTAGTCATTGCAGCCCTCCCCAAAGCAGAGAGAGGCCACGTGCGAAGCAATCGACAGTGGCAAGCCATACCGGCAGACGAGCATTTGCGCCCGCAAGCCCGGTGTTGTAAGATCGTTTCGCGACCGGTCTTCTGAAAGCAGTTCGCGCGAAGCCCGGGGTTGCAGCCCCGGGTTTTGCATTTGTGGTGATGTCGCCATTGCTCATGCCTCCCCCTGATAGTTTGGGAGGCTCGCAATGAACGCTTGCAAATCGGAATAGAGGATTAGCGTTCGCCGTCCTGCTTTTCTTGCCGCAAGCTCTTGGCGTTTCAATGCTTCATAAATAGCACTCCGTGACCAGCCCGTCAGCCGCACGGCTTCCGGCACGGATACAGAAATTTGGGTCTGCATATGGTTTCCCTGCAACGCCACACACAAGCGTGATTGCTCGGACGTTGCGGAACAGCCTTGGACCGGATGCCCTTACGGTTACTTTGGTCGGAACCGTAAACTTAGCTCCGCTTGCGGGCCGACTTGTTTTGAAACTCAGGCCGTTCTGCCAATTTTTCGATCCAATTAAGCGCCGCCGATAGGTTATGCCCACATTGCCAATCCGGGTTGCTTGTCCATTCGCTCCAACGGCGCTCTATTGCTACGCGCACCGGGTGTTCGGCTGGCATTTCGGCATATGCATCCTGCCAATCTTGAAGGGTCGAAGCGGAAAGGATGTCCCCCTTTCGACCGCGAAAGCCATGTTTTGCCATCAACTCGGCGACCTTGGCGCGCGCAGCCGCGTCGGTGAAGTCATGCCCTTCCCTCAGCAATCGGACACTCAAAGCCATATAGCCGATGACAGTATCTTGCCCGATTGGCGCAATATCGCTCCTCCGCTCACCTCGCTGCAAAAGTGCAGGTGCGCCACCAACAGCCAAGTCGTGGAGCGCGATAACGATATCGTTCAGGACTACTGTTGCCGGGTGGTCTTTAAAAGCCGGCAATTCATGCAATGCTGTGGCGATGCTCGACAGCACGCCCGCAGCATGAAGGGTGCAGGCTGATTCTATCAGAACCTCGTTATCGGTATATGAGCCTGGCTTACGGTTACGCTGGTCGGTTGCCGATAAATAGCCAACCGCGCGTTCGCGTGATACATCGTCAAGGCGCTTCAACCACTCTGTGGGATCGGGCCAGCTGGGGCTTGTCGCTTTGCTCATAGCGAAAGTTGGCCTAACGCAGTAATTGCCGCATCGCTTGCCAAATGGCCATAGTGGCGTTCAATCATTTCGGCACTTGTGCCCGAGATTTGGGCAATGGTGAGCAAAGGGAGGCCGGCCGTTACCAGATCGGTAATCGTGCTATGGCGCAAAGTGTATGCAGTCGCTTCCGCTGGCAACCCGGCTGCTTTAACAGCCTCAGCAATCGGGTGTTTCCAACTATCCTTAGTCCAAGCCATGCCGTTATTACGGATGAATAACGGGGCGGTTGGCAGCTTCAAAGCCACTTGGCTGGCCAAGAGTTGGGCAGCGTCATTCGGCAATTGAATGCGACGGGGCTTGCCCGTTTTGTCCTTCCCGATGGTCAATTCCGATGTCCGCTTGTCAAAGTCGCCAGCGGTGAGCGCGGCAAGTGCGCCCGGGCGCAATGGCATCAGGCATAGTGCCCGGACAAACGGCGCAGCCTCGGCCGGTATATGTTCTAGCAGCTTCCGCCGCTGACCTCGATCCAGATAGATCGTGCGACGCCCGTTGGCGTTGGGAATGGACTTTAAGGCTTCTTGCCAAGCCGCTTCGCTATTAGGTGCGCCCGGTGACAATACCTTTGCCAGCGCTGCCCGAAAGACGGCCATATCCCGATTGACGGTTGAAGCCGCCCGCTTGCGCGTCACCGGCTCCCCTTTCTTGGCACGGCTAACAAGGGCTGGCGTCGCCTCTAACCGGCCGCGCCATTCCCGCACGTGGCGGTTGCGCAGCTTGTCTAGCTTCACGCGGGCAATCGGG
>RFSU01000243.1 GCA_009923795.1 Sphingomonadaceae bacterium | reverse complement strand
CGCGCCAAGCTTCGACCAGTGGTTCACTTTTTCCCTTAGAAAGATCATGTGCCGCCAAAGCTTCGCGCCACCAGGCCATTCGGATGGCAGCGATGGCGGGTTCACGGACGGTGCGCACCACATGCGCAAGCCGCTCATCAATGACCCAAGCAAGCCTGTGCCAATCCCGTGTCTCTGGGGGCGCATAGCTGAGGAGCAAACCGGGCAGAACACCCGTTGGAGAAAGAAGCCCGCTGCTCAACCGCGATAACACACCTTGCGGGCCGCTTCCATAACAGCGGCGGTGTTTACAAGCGCCAGTTTTTCCAGATTATTGGCATAGGGCAAGGGAACATCGACATTCGTCACGCGCGCAACAGGGGCGTCAAGATCGTCAAAACCCTCTTCCATCGCAATGGCCATAATCTCACTGGCAATCGAACATTGCGGCCAACCTTCTTCCACAATCACCAGACGATTGGTGCGCGAGAGACTCTCCAAAACCGCATCCTTATCCAACGGACGCAGGGTCCGAAGGTCAATGACTTCGGCCTCTATACCTTCTGCAGCCAGAGTTTCCGCCGCTTCAAGCGCAAGTCCGACGCCAATGGAATAGCTGACCAGCGTTACATCCTTGCCCGGCCGCATGGTGCGCGCCTTGCCGATTTGGGCAACATGCTCGCCCGCCGGCACGTCAAAGCTGCGGCCGTAGACCAGTTCATTCTCCAAAAAGACGACGGGATCATCGCTGCGGATGGCAGCTTTCAGGAGGCTTTTGGCGTCAGCAGCATCAAAAGGCGCAATGACAACAAGGCCCGGCACGCTGGCATACCAAGGGGCGTAATTCTGGCTATGCTGGGCCCCCACGCGCGAAGCCGCGCCATTGGGGCCACGAAATACGATCGGGCACCGCATCTGCCCGCCCGACATATAATTTGTCTTGGCGGCAGAATTGATAATGTGATCAATGGCCTGCATCGCAAAGTTAAAGGTCATAAACTCGACTATCGGCCGCAGACCACCCATGGCCGCCCCGGTGCCAATGCCGGCAAAGCCATATTCGGTAATCGGCGTGTCGATCACCCTTTTGGCACCAAATTCCTCAAGCAGACCTTGGGTGACCTTATAGGCTCCCTGATATTCCGCGACTTCCTCGCCCATGACGAAGACACGCGGATCGGCCCGCATTTCCTCCGCCATCGCATCGCGCAGCGCCTCGCGCACGGTCAGTCGAACCATGTCGCTCGATGGGGCCGTTGGTGTTGGATCCTGGGCCATTAATAAGTCCCCACCAGAACGTCGGTATAGAGCTCAGCCGGATCCGGCTCTGGCGATGTCTCTGCAAAATCCGCCGCTTCATTGACGATCGCGCGGATCTCCTTATCGATCGCCTTCAGCTCATCCTCGTGAATGCCTGCCGCGTCCAAATCATCCTTGAGGCCCTCAATCGGGTCGGATTTCTCACGGACCTGCTGGACTTCCTCGCGTGACCGATATTTGGCCGGGTCCGACATGGAATGCCCCCGATAGCGATAGGTTTGTGCCTCTAGGATCACCGGGCCATGTCCTGCCCGGACAAAGTCGATTGCAGCCTCTGCCGTTCCGCGAACCTCAAGCACATCCATCCCATTACAGACCATACCTGGAATGCGGAACGCCTCCCCCCGGCGCCAGAAATGCGTTTCCGCGCTGGATCGGGTGACAGCCGTGCCCATGGCATAGCGGTTATTCTCAACCACAAAGATAATCGGGAGCTTCCAGAGCGCGGCCATGTTGAACGCCTCATAAACCTGCCCCTGATTGGCCGCACCATCGCCAAAATACGCGACGCAAATGCCCCCATCCTCATTATATTTATGCGCGAAGGCCAAGCCTGCGCCGAGCGGAACCTGCGCCCCGACAATGCCATGGCCGCCATAAAATTTATGATCGACCGAGAACATGTGCATCGACCCGCCCTTCCCGCGGGAAATGCCAGCCTCTCGGCCTGTCAATTCGGCCATCACAATTTTCGGATCAATTCCGCACAACAGCATATGGCCATGGTCGCGATAACCGGTAATGACGCTGTCCTTGTCCGTCAGTGCGGTCTGAATACCCGCGGCAACGGCCTCTTGGCCGATATAGAGGTGGCAAAAGCCACCAATCAGGCCAAGGCCATAAAGCTGGCCCGCCTTTTCCTCAAAACGCCGGATAAGGAGCATTTCCCGATATAATCGGAGTAACTCGTTGCGATCAGCGGCGTGACGCTTTGGCTGAGCCGGCTTTGGAAGCTGGTCAGTGGCGGCTGTTTTTGTTCCTGCCTTGGCCAAAAAAGGACCTTCCTTAAGGGGATATCTGCATCAGTTAATATAGTCCTATAGACACCAAAACACGCCTGCGGCAACGACGCATTGGCTATTTTGACGTTACGGAAACGAATGCAGACGCTTAATCTACTTAAGCGGAATGATCACTTCATCCGGATGAGCAAGCCCCAA
>RFSU01000242.1 GCA_009923795.1 Sphingomonadaceae bacterium | reverse complement strand
CCAGAATGTAGAAAAACTCGGCATCCTTGCCTTGGCGGATGCCGCCTTCATCGATCGGGAAACCCGGCATCGGGGTATCGTCGAAGGTCACACCCTTGCTGGCGAGTTGTTTGCGCAAGGGCGCGAGGGGTTCGCGGGTCATCAGGGCGATGCCGATCCGCTGATTGCCCGCAGGCGACTCTCCTTTGGCAGGCAATATCCAGAGTTTGACGCCGCCAATCCGGAAGCAGACCATGGTGGTGGCCTTGCCATCAACCGTTCGGTCCTCCCCCCGGAATAGGGGCGGCTCGCCGAATATCCGCTCATACCAGGCGCAGGATGCGTCAAGGTCTGCAACGCGGATATTGAGATCAAGCTTGAAATTCACGTTGCCCCTTATGCCGCAAGCACGCCCTGCAGCCGCTGGTGTATGATCCCCTCCGCGTCGGATACGATTCGGTCGATCAATTCCTTGCAGGTCGGGATGTCGTGGATCAGGCCCTGGACCATGCCCGCCCAGAAAATGCCTTTGCTCATATCGCCCGTCTTGAGCATGTCCCGCCCGGCCTCGCCGGCGACAAGTTCCTTCACATCGTTGAACGTTGCGCCGGGCTCTGCAAGGCGGCGAACGACTTCGTCGGACACATCGCTCTTGCCGACGCGGGCGGTGTTTTTGAGGCTGCGGAAGATCAAGTTGGTGCCGCGTTCGTCATTGTCGATATAGGCTTGTTTCACATTGGCGTGGATCTGCGCTTCTTGCGTTGCGCAAAAGCGCGTGCCCATGTTGATGCCATCCGCGCCCAGCGCGAGGGCCGCGACCAGCCCCCGCCCGTCGCCAAAGCCGCCGCTTGCCAGCATCGGGATTTTCACCTTATCGGCGGCTGCGGGGATGAGGATCAGGCCGGGGATGTCATCTTCACCGGGGTGACCTGCACATTCGAATCCGTCGATCGAAATCGCATCGCAACCATTGCGCTCTGCAGACAGCGCATGGCGGACGGCGGTGCATTTGTGGATGATTTTGATGCCATGCGGTTGCAGCTTCGCCCACATCTCGCGCACCGCTGGCGTACCTGCGGTCTCGACGATCTTCACGCCACTTTCGATGATCGCATCGGCATAGGCGTTGTAATCGGGCGCGTTGATCGTCGGGAAGATCGTCATGTTCACACCAATGGGGTTCTTGGTCATCGCGCGGGTGCGCTCAATCTCCTCGCGCAGTGCCGCTGGCGTCGGCTGGGTCAGCGCGGTCAGGATACCAAGCCCGCCCGCATTCGACACCGCCGAGGCGAGTTCCGCCGTGCCCACGCCCTGCATCCCGCCCTGGACGATGGGGTGCTCGATTTCCAGCAGTTCGGTGATGCGGGTCTTGAAGGGCATGTTGGTCTCCTAAAGTTGCGCCAGCTGCGCGGCTTGGCGGTATAGTGATTTACCAGTGATACACTGGGTCGCGTTCCGCGCCCGCTTCTAAAAGACACTCTGGCGTCAACGGGAATGGCGTTGCCGATTCCATGATATGGCACGGCGAATAAACAACGCGGCGGTGCGCGATCTTCCAGACGCCATCGCGTTTCTCGACCCGGTCAAGATAGCGGACACGCAGGAATATCTGTTTGTCATAGCCTTCACTGCCAACTGGCCCCATCCGGCACAGCGCGATCGTATAGGTTTCGCACTGGGCAACATCGCCCTTAATTTCAATAATCTGCGTGCCATTGTGGTGTGTCCAGTGGACGCCATCCTTTGATCCGTTGCGCATGAAGGCGACAAAGCCCTCTGCTGGCCCGTTATAGACGCCGTGGTCGTCAACCGCGTCGGGATGAAACAGCGACGCCAGCAAGGCATGATCCTGCCTGTCGAGCGCGCGCGGATAGCAATCGAGCAGATGGCGAATTTTTGATTCGTCGATAACTTTCTGAATTTCCGGATCACGTTCGGCCATATCCTGTTTCCTTACCATTCAAGCCAGAGTTCGGTCATCGCCCAGACACCAGCGGCATCCCAGCGCTGCGGCTTGCCATTGGCGATCCGGAATGTCGGGATATGGGCAAGCCATTCTTCAAGCACGATCCTGATCTCACGTTTGGCGAGGTGCGCGCCAAGGCAGTAGTGAACCCCGGTCGCCAAGGTCAGGCTGCGCGCCTTACGATCCGGGTCAATCCGGTGCGGATCGACATATTCCCTATCGTCACGGCACGCGAAGAAGGTCGGCATCAGGGCAAAGTCGCCGCGCTTCATCTGGATACCCCGATAGATGATGTCGTCCACCACTGTCCGGCGCGTCCCCGTTACGCCAAAAGCGCGGAGCAGATCGTCGGTTGCACCGGCAATGTCCTCTGGCTGTGCGCGGAGGCGCGCTTGCAAATCCTGATCGAGTGCAAGCGCTCGAAAATACCAGCCAAGGCTCGACAGCACTGTATCCAGCCCGCCAAAATAGAGCACCATGACCATGCCCATGATTTCGCCGTGGTTCAGGGGGCGGCCCTTCACCTGTCCGTTGATAATGCCTGTTACCAGATCATCGCGCGGATCG
>RFSU01000241.1 GCA_009923795.1 Sphingomonadaceae bacterium | reverse complement strand
CCGCCCCAACAGGACGCGCCCCCGATGGCGGAGCCCATCGACCTCAAAGACTTGATTGAGCGGGTGGAGCAAGAGCGCATTCAAAGCGCGCTGGAGGCCGCTCAGGGCGTGATTTCTGAGGCCGCCCGTCTGCTGACGCTCAAGCGAACGACGCTCATTGAAAAGATGCGCAAATATGGGGTCGGCACGCAGGCCGCCTGACCATTGCCTAAAAGCCGAGGCGGAGGGCGGCAGCCTTTATCTTGTCGATCCGATCCGGGGCCAGCCGATCCGCACGATCCAAATAGGCCGCCACAATCTCCGGGCCCGCGCTGCTGGGCGTGCCGGATTGCAGCGGCGGGGCGGGATCATATTCGAGCGCAAGTTGGATGGTTTGTGCCGTTGCTTCACCCGCAATTTGGGCAACGAGCGCGAGGGCAAAATCAATGCCCGCGGTCACGCCGCCGCCGGTGACCCGGTTGCGGTCAAACACGGTGCGGGCCTGCACAGGCTCTGCACCGAAGAGCGCGAGGCTGTCATGCCAGGCCCAATGTGTTGTCGCGCGATAGCCCTTGAGCAGACCAGCGGCGCCCAAGATCAAGGCCCCGGTGCACACGCTTGTCACCCATTGTGCCTGCGCGCCCGCTGCGCGGACCCAGTCCAGCGCGCGCGCATCATCCATCACATCGGCAACACCAATGCCGCCGGGGATGCAGAGGATTTCGGGCGCAGGAAGATCGTCAAAGCGGGCGGTGGGCAGAATGGAAAATCCGCAATCGGTCATCACCGGATCAAGGTTGTGCCAGACAAGCTCTACCCGCGCGCCGGGCAGGCGGGACAGCACTTGCGCCGGGCCGGTCAGGTCAAGCTGGGTGACGCCCGGAAAGAGCAAAAAGCCGATGCGCGGGGCGGCCATCGGCGTCATTCGGCGGCGAGCAATTCTTCAGCGCCGCCAAGGTCGACCGACACGAGCTTGGAGATGCCCCGCTCAATCATCGTCACGCCGAACAGGCGGTGCATTCGGCTCATCGTCACGGCATTGTGCGTGACAATCAGATAGCGGGTATCGGTTTCCTGCGACATTACATCGAGCAGGCCACAAAAACGCTCAATATTTGCATCGTCGAGCGGCGCATCGACTTCATCGAGAACGCAAATGGGGGCCGGGTTGGTCAGGAACAGACCAAAGATGAGCGCAATGGCGGTCAAGGCCTGCTCCCCGCCAGATAAGAGCGTCAAAGATTGCAATTTCTTGCCCGGAGGCTGCGCAAAAATCTCCAGCCCTGCCTCGAGCGGATCGTCACTGTCGATCAAGGCCAAATGGGCCTGCCCGCCATTGAACAGGGTCGTGAAGAGCCGCTGAAAATGGCCGTTCACTTTCTCAAACGCATCCAAAAGCCGCGCCCGGCCTTCGCGGTTTAGGCTGCCAATGGAGCCGCGCAACCGGCTCACCGCTTCGGTTAGTTCATCTCGCTCCGTGATGGATCGGGCGGTGTCGCCTTCAATTTCGGCCAGCTCTTGCTCGGCGACAAGGTTCACCGGGCCAAGGCGTTCCCGATCCATCACCAGCCGGTCATGATCACTTTGTTCCGCCTCGGCATGGCGGACGGTATCGGACTCAAAGCCTGCAACTTCGGGAAGCAGCGGCGGCGGACATTCAAATCGTTCGCCCGAAACACGGCCCATTTCAATGCGGCGCTGTTCCTGATTTTCCGCACGCGCCACAGCGCCGGCGCGGGTTTCGCGCACAGTTGCCAAGACTTCGCCGGCCTCCGCCAGCCGGGTTTCAATATCCCGCAGCGCGGCCTCTGCGACGCGTTCTGCGGTGATGGCCTCTGTTGCGGCAAGCGATAGGCGCGCGCTTTCAGCGACCAGAGTTTCAATTTTGTCCTCTAGCTCAGCAGGGGCGGCGGCGAGTTTCAGCGCCTCGGCCTCTGCGGCTTTGGCGCGCTTGGTCATTTCGTCAATCCGGCGGGCGGCTTCGCCTGCGCGCGATGTCCATCCTTGCGCTTCTTGGCGGGCGGCGGCGCGGCGCGCCTTATCATCGGCAATGGCACGATCCGCGCTCCCCATATCGGCGCGCAATTGGGCAACAATCAGTCGGGCCGATTCGGCGGCGGCTTGCAGGCCGCTGACGGTGTGCGCCGTTGCACTGCCATCGGGAAGCGCCTGTCGCGTGCCCAGTGCGGATTGATGCTCCGCCTCTGCCTCTGCGCGTTCTGCCGACACCCGTGCCATGCGCTCGGCCATTTCTGCTTTGCGGGACGCGAGGCGTTCCAACGCCTGTTGGGCCTGATCAGCATCGCGGGCGGATTGCCGGGCGCTGGCTTCGGCCGTGGCCAAATTCCGCCGGCCTTGCTCGGCAGATTGGCGGGCGGCCTCCATCTTTTCTTGCGCGGCGGTGACGGCGCTGCGCGCGTCCTCCACCAATAGAGCCGCAGCAGGCTGATCCCGGTTGAGCGCGTCGAGCCGGTTCA
This sequence comes from Sphingomonadaceae bacterium, assembly GCA_009923795.1. GTDB lineage: Bacteria > Pseudomonadota > Alphaproteobacteria > Sphingomonadales > Sphingomonadaceae > Aquisediminimonas. Next base: position 93 of record RFSU01000241.1, on the reverse strand, counting down.
TCCGGATCAGCCGTTCGGCGGCCGCCGCCCCTTGACCCTGCGCGACATAGCCATCCCAGCGGCGCAAACGCCCATCGCGCGTCACAAGGCGTT
>RFSU01000025.1 GCA_009923795.1 Sphingomonadaceae bacterium | reverse complement strand
GATAGCCATCAAAAATAACACCGGTTTCAGGCGCGAGTTTCGCAAGTGCTTCGCCAATAATGCCGGAGACAATCTCATCAGACACAAGTTCCCCTGCATCCATCACGGCCTTGGCCTTCACCCCAATGGGCGTGCCATCCTTGACGGCGGCCCGGAGCATATCGCCGGTGGACAGTTGAACCATGCCGCGTTCTTCTTGAAGGCGGCTGGCCTGAGTTCCTTTACCTGCGCCCGGCGGGCCGAGAAGAATGATGTTCACCGACGCCCTCCCTTGAGCTTCGCCTTCTTGATCAGATCACCATATTGGTGCGCGAGCAAATGGCTCTGGATCTGGGTTACCGTATCCATCGTCACATTCACCACGATCAATAGGCTGGTGCCGCCAATGGCAACAAACCCCAAGCTGGAGAACATGAATTCCGGCACCAAGCAAACCAGCGTGAGATAGGCTGCACCAACCACGGTGATCCGGGTCAGGACATAATCCAAATAGGTTTCGGTATTCTTGCCCGGACGAATGCCGGGCACGAAGCCGCCATGCCGCTTCAAATTCTCCGCTGTTTCTTCCGGGTTGAAAACAACGGCCGTGTAAAAGAAGCAGAAGAAGATAATGCCCAACGCATAAAGCGTCATGTAGAGCGGCGATCCGTGCTGCAGCGCATTGGTGATGCCCAGAATGATATCCCCCGTCTGGCTGTCCTGCGTTGCGCTCTGGCCCGCAAACTGCACAAGCGTCAGCGGCATGAGCAGCAGCGATGAGGCAAAGATGGGCGGAATGACGCCGGCTGTATTGATCTTCAAAGGAAGGAAGCTCTTATCCGCCTGCATCATGCCATTTTGCGTCTGACGCTTGGGATATTGGATAAGGACACGGCGCTGTGCCCGCTCCATGAAGCAGATAAAGGCGATCAGAGCGATCACCGCCGCGCCAATACCCAAAACCATCAGCGGCTGCATCGTGCCCGTACGACCACCTTCAAACACCTGTGCGAGCGTTTGGTTGAGACAATCCCCGCCATGATGATCAGGGAAATGCCATTGCCAATGCCGCGGCTGGTGATCTGCTCACCCAGCCACATCAGGAACATCGTGCCGCCCAAAAGCGCGGTTACACAGGCCAGACGGAATAACATGCCCGGCTCTACCACGGCAGACATGCCCTGGGTTGCGCCCCAGCTTTCAAGTCCAACAGCGATGAAATAACCCTGAATGATCGTCAGCACGACCGTGCCATAGCGCGTATATTGATTGAGTTTCTTGCGGCCGCTTTCGCCCTCTTTCTTAAGGGCTGCCAACGTCGGCGACAGCGATGTCCCCAACTGCACCACGATGGACGCGGTAATATAGGGCATCACGCCAAGCGCGATCAGGCTCATACGCTCCAACGATCCGCCGGAGAACATGTTGAAAAAGTCGAGCACGCCGCCCTTGGTCGTATTGAACAGGGTTTCCAACGCCTTAGGGTCAATCCCTGGCAACGGCACATGGCTCAACAACCGAAACACGACCAGCGCGCCCAAGGTGAACCAAATGCGGCTCTGCAGCTCCGACGCTTGGGAAAAGCGGGAGAGATTGAGACCGGCCTGCTGATTGGCAGAACTTGCCATAGATAATCGACCCTTAAAATAAGAACGGCGGGCCCGCCCTAAAGGCCGCCCGCCGTTCCATATAGAGATTCTTCAGCTTTTGTCTAAGCCTCGAATGCGATTTGCTTAGGCCTTTTTCTTGGCCTTGGTCGTGCCCTTTTTGGCAGCGGCCTTTTCAGCAGCCGGAACGACGTGGATGACATCCACAGAACCGCCAGCCTTTTCAACCGCAGCCTTAGCAGCAGCAGAGGCACCAGCCACCCGGAAGGCCACCTTCGCCGTCAACTCACCTTTGGCGAGGAGGCGCACGCCGTCCTTACCACCACGGGCCAGACCAACAGCTTTGAGCGCTGCATGATCAATCGTGCCCTTGGCATCGAGCTTCTTAGCGTCGATAACCTTCTGAATCGCGCCGAGATTTACTTCGGCATAATCCTTGGCGAAAATATTGTTAAAGCCGCGCTTTGGCAGGCGCATGTGAAGCGGCATCTGACCGCCTTCAAAGCCCGCGATCGAAACGCCTTCACGGCTCTTTTGACCCTTTTGGCCTCGGCCAGCGGTCTTGCCCTTGCCAGAGCCAATGCCGCGTCCAACGCGCATCCGGCTCTTACGGGCACCGTCATTATCACGGAGTTCATTCAATTTCATAATCTGCACTCGCTTTACTTGCCCGGCCATGCCGGATCTGGTGTCGCTTTAGCCTCGGGATATATCGCGCGTCACACCCCGGATCCCGACCGGAAGGCCGGGATGCCCGACGCCAATTAGGCGTCGAGCACTTCGACCATGTGACGAACCTTTTGGATCATCCCGCGAACCGCAGGCGTATCTTCCAGTTCCGAAACACGGTGCATCTTGTTGAGGCCAAGGCCGATCAGCGTTGCGCGCTGATCCTTGGTCCGGCGGATCGGCGAACCGACCTGCTTGATCTTGATCTTCGCCATCATCGATTACTCCGTAACGGCTTCGGCATCAGCCTCAGCTTCTGCCGCGCTGGCCCCACCACGGCCGAGAAGATCAGCAATCTTCTTGCCACGGCGCTGCGCCACCGACTTCGGGCTGGTCTGTTCGGTCAAAGCCGCAAACGTCGCCCGGATCATATTATAGGGGTTGGATGTGCCAACCGACTTGGTGACAACGTCTGCCACACCCAGCGATTCAAACACAGCACGCATCGGACCACCGGCGATGATGCCCGTCCCTTGCGGGGCGGTGCGAACGGTCACGCGGCCTGCACCGAAATGGCCATCGCCATCATGGTGCAACGTGCGGCCCTCCTTCAAAGGAACACGCACCATCGCGCGCTTGGCAGCAGCCGTTGCCTTGGAAATGGCTTCCGGCACTTCGCGCGCCTTGCCATGACCAAAGCCTGCACGGCCCTTGCCATCGCCGACCACGACGAGTGCGGCAAAGCCAAAACGCTTACCACCCTTCACCGTCTTCGAAACGCGGTTGATGTGCACGAGCTTTTCGATCAGCTCTTCACCACCCTCTTCGGCGTTGCCGCCACGGCGGTCGTCACGACGGCCACGGCCGCCATCACGGCCACCACGGCCACGATCATTACCGCCACGGCCACGACCACCGCGTCCACGACCTTCGGTCTGCTCCGGCGCAGCGGCAGCAACTTCTACAGCGGGGGCTTCGCCGCCCTGGATTTCTGTTTCGTCAGCCATTTAGAACTCCAATCCGCCTTCGCGAGCAGCGTCGGCAAGCGCCTTGACACGGCCATGAAACAGGAAGCCACCGCGGTCGAACACGACCTTGGTCACGCCAGCCTTCTTGGCGCGTTCGGCAACAGCCTTACCCACCAAGACAGCCGCGTCGAGATTGGCTCCCGACTTGGTGCGGGCGTCCTTTTCGACGGTTGAGGCAGAAGCCACAGTCTTTCCGGCATTATCGTCAATGATCTGCGCATAAATATGCCGACCCGAACGATGAATGGAAAGGCGCGGACGCTGACCAGCACGGGCCCGCAGCGAGGTGCGGACGCGCTGACGGCGCTTTTCGAATGTTGAGAATTTCTGGCCCATTACTTCTTCTTACCCTCCTTCCGGAAGATAAACTCGCCGCGATAGCGGATGCCCTTACCCTTATAGGGTTCAGGCTTACGCCAACGGCGGATTTCGGCGGCGATCTGTCCAACCTTCTGGCGATCAGCGCCAGAGATTTCGATCGTCGTCTGATCCGGGGTCTTGATATCAATGCCTTCCGGCACGTCGATGTCGATGTCGTGGCTATAGCCAAGCTGGAGCTTGAGTTTGCGGCCCTGCGCATTTGCGCGATAGCCGACACCCGTCATGTCCAGTGTCTTGGTGAAGCCATCCGTCACACCCGTGACGAGGTTCTGGATCAATGTCCGCTGCATGCCCCAAAACGCGCGCGCGCGCTTTGTTTCATTGGCCGGACGCACGGTCAAAAGACCGTCTTCCAGCGTGTAGCTTACATCGTCAGCCTTTGGCATCGAAAGCGTCCCCTTGGGACCCTTAACTTCGATGACAGCGCCCTCAATAGAGGCCGTGACGCCTGCCGGTATCGCAACCGGCCTTTTGCCCGTGCGGCTCATCAGAACACCTCCGCGAGGACTTCGCCACCGACATTCTGGTCACGCGCTTCCGCGTCAGACAGAACACCCTTTGGCGTCGAAACGATGGTGATGCCCAGATCATTGCGAACACGCGGAAGCTCCTTAGAGCCCGAATAGACGCGGCGACCTGGCTTCGAAATACGGGCGACATGCTTAATCGCAGGCTGCCCTTCGAAATATTTCAGCTCAATGCGGATACCGGGATGAGCGCCAAGCGCTTCATCATGATAGCCACGAATATAGCCTTCACGCTTCAGAACATCGAGAACGCGAACACGCAGCGTAGAAGCCGGTGTCAAAACGCTATCCATCTTGGCGCGTTGGCCATTGCGGATGCGGGTGAGCATATCACCCAAGGGATCGGTCAATGCCATTTCTAAAGCCCCTTACCAGCTCGACTTCGTGACGCCAGGAATCAAGCCCTTATTGGCCAGATCCCGCAGCTGAACACGGCAGAGCCGGAATTTGCGGTAGTAAGCGCGCGGACGGCCGGTGAGTTCACACCGGTTACGAACGCGGGTCGGATTGCCGTTGCGCGGAATTTCCGCAAGCTTCAGCCGCGCGATGAGGCGCTCCGTTTCATCCTTGGACTCGTCGTTTGCGATCGCCTTCAGCCGGGCATAACGCCCCGCGTACTTCTTAACGAGCTTCTTACGACGCTCGTTTTTGTTGATCGAACTCAGTTTCGCCATGACTTAAGTTCTCTTCCTTCCGTCAGAGCAGCACCGCTTACGCGGCCTGCTGCTGCTCTTGGTCTTGCGGGAACGGGAAACCGAACAGGCGAAGAAGCTCACGCGCTTCGTCGTCGGTCTTTGCGGTGGTGGTGACAATGATATCCATGCCACGCACTTTTTCGATCTTGTCGTAGCTGATTTCCGGGAAAACCAACTGCTCCTTGAGGCCCATCGCATAATTGCCACGGCCGTCAAACGACTTGGGGTTCAGACCCCGAAAGTCACGGACGCGCGGAAGTGCGATGGTGATCAAGCGATCAAGAAACTCATACATGCGTTCGCGGCGCAAGGTGACCTTGCAACCAATTGGCATGCCTTCACGCAGCTTAAACTGCGCAATCGATTTCTTAGCGCGGGCAATGACTGGCTTTTGACCAGCAATCAGCTCCATTTCAGCCGCCGCGATTTCGACCTTTTTCTTGTCCTGAGTCGCTTCACCAACACCCATGTTGATGATGATCTTATCGAGACGCGGAACCTGAAGTGCGTTGGTATACCCAAACTTCTCAGTCATCGCCTTGACGATCGTGGACTCATAAATGCCCTGCATGCGGGCTTTGTATTTGTCAGCCATTGATCACTTCTCCGGACTTCACGGCCACGCGGACCTTCTTGCCGTCCTTGATTTCGAAGCGAACGCGCGTTGGCTTGCCCGTCTTCGGATCTTCAATCGCCACCTTCGACACCGGCATCGGTGCTTCGCGACGTTCCAGACCACCTTGCGGATCTGCCTGGGTCGGCTTTTTGTGGCGGGTGGCGATATTCACGCCAGCAACGAGAACCTTGCCATCCTTCGGGAAAGCCTTGGTCACTTCGCCCGTCTTGCCCTTGTCCTTACCGGACAGGACGACGACCTTATCGCCTTTTTTGATCTTGAGCGAAGCCATTACAGCACCTCCGGCGCGAGCGAGATGATCTTCATAAAGTTCTTCGCGCGCAATTCACGGCAAACCGGGCCGAAAATACGGGTTCCGATTGGCTCTTCGTTCTTGTTGACGAGAACGGCGGCATTACCGTCGAACCGGATCGTCGACCCATCGGGACGATGAATGTCCTTAGCGGTGCGAACGATGACGGCGCGATGAACATCGCCCTTCTTCACCTTGCCACGCGGTTGGGCTTCTTTGATCGACACAACGATCACATCACCCACGCCAGCAAAGCGACGCTTTGAGCCACCGAGCACCTTGATGCACTGAACGCGCTTGGCGCCCGAGTTATCGGCAACGTCGAGATTGGACTGCATCTGAATCATGGATCAGCCCTCCATCGGATCGGCAATTGCAGCAGCGCCGCCGACCTTTTCAATGACCGTCCAGGTCTTCAGTTTCGAAATAGGAGCACATTCTTCAATGCGCACCACTTCGCCCTCTTTGAAGGTATTGCCTTCATCATGGGCGTGATATTTCTTCGAACGACGAATGATCTTACCGTACAGCGGGTGTTTCACCTTCCGCTCTACCTTGACCACCACCGTCTTGTCGGTCTTGTCGGATACGACCGTTCCGGTCAGCACGCGCTTTGGCATGTCACCTGGTCCTTACTTGGCCGCAGCCGCAGCGGTGCGCTGCGCCTGAAGCGTCTTGATGCGGGCGATATCGCGGCGCACCACTTGGATGCGGGCGGGCTTCTCAAGCTGGCTTGTGGCCGCCTGAAAGCGCAAGTTGAATTGCTCACGCTTCAAATTGGTCAGTTCCTCCACCAGCTGGTCGTCGGTCTTGACCTTGAGATCGGCAATCTTTGTCATCATGCAGCTCCCAGGTGAGAGAAGTCACCCAGACGGGCAACAACTTTGGTCTTGATCGGCAGCTTTTCAGCGGCACGGCTGAACGCCACAGCGGCGATCGGGCCGGGAACGCCGTCCAGTTCAAACAGGATACGGCCGGGCTTAACGCGTGCCGCCCAAAATTCAGGCGACCCCTTACCAGAGCCCATGCGGACTTCAGCAGGCTTTGACGACACAGGCACATCTGGGAACACGCGGATCCAGAGGCGGCCCTGACGGCGAATGTGACGTGTGATGGCACGACGCGCAGCTTCGATCTGACGCGCGGTGATACGATCCGGCTCAAGTGCCTTCAGCCCATAAGAGCCGAAGTTCAGGCTGGTGCCGCCCTTGGCATCGCCATGGATACGGCCCTTGTGCGCCTTGCGGAATTTGGTTCGTTTCGGTTGCAGCATTGCTCTATCCTAAACTCAGCGGGCCGGACGGACGCCGGACGTCTGCGCGTCGAGCATCAGGCGATCCGTGGCCATCGGGTCATGGCCAAGGATTTCACCCTTGAAGATCCAAACCTTGATACCGCAGATGCCATAAGCTGTCAGTGCTTCGGCTTCGGCATAATCGACATTGGCGCGAAGCGTGTGCAGCGGCACACGGCCTTCACGATACCATTCGGTGCGGGCGATTTCAGCACCACCCAAGCGACCAGCGCAGGTGATACGAATACCCTCGGCTCCAAGACGAAGCGCCGATTGCACCGCGCGCTTCATAGCACGACGGAAAGCGATACGACGCTCCAGCTGATCTGCCACACCCTGTGCGACAAGCTTGGAGTCAATTTCCGGCTTGCGGATTTCGACAATGTTCAGCGAAACTTCGCCGGATGTCTGGGCAGCCAGCGTCTTGCGCAGCTTTTCAATGTCCGCACCCTTCTTGCCGATGATCACGCCAGGGCGTGCAGCATAGATGGAGATGCGGCAATTCTTTGCCGGACGCTCAATGACCACCTTCGAAATCGCGGCCTGCGGCAACGTCTTAAAGATGAACTTGCGCAGTTTCAGATCTTCCAAAAGAAGACGGCCATAGTCCGCGCCATCGGCGTACCAGCGGCTGTCCCAGGTGCGGTTGATCTGGAGGCGCAGGCCAATTGGATTGCTCTTCTGACCCATGGCTTATGCCTCCTCTTGCACTTCACGAACAACCACACGCAGGCGGCTGAACGGTTTGACGATGCGGGTTGAACGGCCACGTGCACGGGTCGCAAAGCGTTTCATAGCCAGCGACTTACCCACGCTCGCTTCGCTGACGACAAGCGCGTCAATGTCGAGATTGTGGTTATTCTCAGCATTGGCGATTGCCGATGCCAAAACCTTGCGAACGTCAACAGCCATACCCTTGGTAGAGAACTGAAGGATGTTCAGAGCGTCACTGGCTTTCTTACCGCGGATCAGGCCCGCAACAAGGTTCAGCTTATAGGCCGAGCCGCGGATCATAGCGCCAACAGCCAGAGCTTCCTTATCGCCAACGCGACGGGGAGATGCAGATTTCGACATCAGCGTTTGCCCTTCTTGTCAGCGGCGTGGCCCGGGAAGGTGCGCGTCGGCGCAAATTCACCCAGCTTCATGCCAACCATGTCCTCATTCACCGTAACGGGAATGAACTTACGGCCATTATAGACGTTAAACGTCAGGCCAACGAACTGCGGAAGGATTGTCGAGCGGCGCGACCAGGTTTTGATCGGGCCAGCACGGGTGCCAGCCTCCGCAGCGGTTTCTGCCTTCTTCAGCAGGTGCAGGTCTACAAAAGGACCTTTCCAGACGGAACGGGCCATGACTTACCTCTTCTTCTTCGCGTGACGCGACCGGATGATCATCTTGTCAGTCGACTTGTTGGAACGCGTGCGCGCACCCTTGGTCGGCTTACCCCATGGCGTCACTGGGTGACGACCACCTGAAGTCCGGCCTTCACCACCACCATGGGGGTGATCGACTGGGTTCTTTGCAACACCGCGCGTCAGCGGACGACGGCCCAGCCAGCGGTTACGGCCAGCCTTAGCAAGATTGGTGTTCCCATTATCGGGGTTCGACACGGCACCAACAGTGCCCATGCAATCGCCGCGCAGGTAACGCTGCTCGCCCGAATTCAGACGAACAATCACCATGCCACGATCGCGACCGACGACCTGCACATACGTGCCTGCCGAACGTGCAATCTGGCCACCCTTGCCCGGCTTCATTTCCACATTGTGGACAATGGTGCCGACCGGCATCTGAGCGAGTTCCATGGAATTGCCCGGCTTCACGTCGGTCTTCTTACCCGCGATGATCTTGTCACCAGGAGCAAGACGCTGTGGCGCCAAGATATAAGCCTGTTCGCCATCGTCATATTTGACAAGCGCGATGAAGGCGGTGCGGTTGGGGTCATATTCCAGACGCTCGACCGTCGCTTCCACGTCCCATTTGCGACGCTTAAAGTCGATGATGCGATACCGCTGCTTATGGCCACCGGCGATGCCGCGCGATGTCACATGGCCCTTATTGTTACGGCCGCCTGTCTTGCGCTTGCCTTCGGTCAAGGCCTTAACAGGCTTGCCCTTATGCAGCGCGGAGCGGTCAACCAAGATCAGGCCACGGCGGGCCGGGCTGGTTGGGTTATAATGCTTCAGTGCCATGGTTCTCAGATCCCCGTGGTCACGTCGATCGACTGGCCATCAGCCAGCGTCACAATCGCTTTTTTGAAGTCCGAACGACGGTAGGCTGCGCCCTTCCAACGTTTGGTCTTACCCTTTTGGACGATGGTGTTCACGCCCGTCACCTTGACGTCGAAGAGAGCTTCAACGGCCGCCTTGATCTGCGGCTTGGTGGCGTCGTTGGCGACGCGGAACACAACTGCGTTCTGCTCACTCGCCATGGTCGCCTTTTCTGTGATGTGGGGCGCGAGCACCACATCATAGTGGCGAATATCCACTTGATTCTTAGCCATTGAAGCGCGCCTCCAGCTTTTCAACGCCAGCGCGGGTCAAGACCAGCGTGTCATGGCGAAGGATGTCGTAAACATTGGCGCCCATGGCCGGCAAAACGTCGACCCCAGGAATGTTGGCGGTTGCAAGCGCGAAGCTCGTTTCCACATTCTCACCGTCAATGACGAGTGCCGTCCTGCCGAAGCCCAGCTTGCTGAGCGTGCCGACAAGCGCCTTGGTCTTGGCTTCCTTCACAGCAAGGTCTTCCAACACGATGAGCGTGCCAGATTTCGCCTTCGCCGAAAGGGCCATCTTCAGGCCAAGCGCACGGATTTTCTTGTTCAGCGACGGGTTAAAGTCGCGAACACGCGGGCCATGAGCCTTACCACCGCCGATAAAGACGGGAGCGCGACGATCGCCGTGACGGGCGGTACCACCCCCCTTTTGACGACCAAACTTCTTACCGGTGCGGGCAACATCAGCACGCTCACGCGCGCCACGGGCTGTCCCACGGGCATTTTCAAGCTGCCACGTGACAACACGGTGCAGAATATCTGCGCGTGGTTCTAGGCCGAACACGTCGTCCGCCAAATCAATGTCGCCCTTTGCCTTGGCATCGAGGGTCTGAACCTTGAGCTTCATGGCTTAGCCCTCCTGGGTTTCGGCAGCTTCAGGCGCATCAGCGACTTCAGCCGGAGTTTCAGCGGGAGCTTCGACCGGAGCGCCAGCGGAGCGAACCGCGGCGGGGTACGGAGCGTCGGCGGGACGCGACACCTTAACGGAGTCAATAACGGTCAACCAGGTACCCTTGGCACCCGGCACCGAACCGCGCACGAACAACAAACCGCGCTCAACATCCGTGAGGACGATTTCGAGGTTCTGCTGTGTGCGCTGACGGTCACCCATGTGGCCGGCCATCTTCTTGTTCTTGAAGACCTTACCCGGATCCTGACGTTGACCCGTCGACCCGTGCGAACGGTGCGAGACCGACACACCGTGGGTCGCGCGCAGACCGCCGAAGCCCCAACGCTTCATGGCGCCTGCAAAGCCCTTACCCTGGGTATGGCCAGCAACATCGACGAGTTGACCCGTCACAAAATGATCGGCTGCGATTTCTGCGCCAACATCGACCAGCGCATCTTCAGCAACGCGGAATTCGACGAGACGAGCCTTGGGCTCAACCTCTGCCTTCGCGAAGTGACCGCGCTGCGGTTTGGCAACATTCTTAGCCTTAGCCGCGCCTGCACCCAGCTGAACCGCGACATAACCGTCGCGATCAAGCGTGCGCTGCGACACGACCTGACAATTTTCAAGCGAAAGAACGGTAACGGGAACGTGACGACCATCTTCTTTAAAGATGCGCGTCATGCCGACCTTCTTCGCGATCACGCCAGTGCGCATGATCCGTTTCTCCCTAATACAGAGGCCCACGGAGACCCATTCCCCGCGGGCATGTGAGCCCAAATTGTAATGCATCGCCCCGCCTGGGCTAATTTCCAGCCATTTCAGACCGAAAAGACGGGGGACGCAGACCCGAACTAATGTCCGGCGGTATCCCAAATCTCTTGAGAGACAGAGCCCTTAGGCGAGCTTGATCTCAACATCAACCCCAGAAGCAAGATCGAGCTTCATCAAAGCGTCGACTGTCTGTGGGGTGGGCTGCACGATATCGAGCAACCGCTTATAGGTCCGAACCTCAAACTGCTCGCGCGACTTTTTGTCGACGTGCGGGCCGCGGTTGACCGTGAATTTCTCAATTCTCGTCGGGAGCGGAATGGGACCGCGGATTAAAGCACCTGTGCGCTTTGCCGTTTCGGCGATGTCGCCAGTTGCCTGATCAAGCACACGATGATCGAATGCCTTCAGGCGAATGCGAATATTCTGCGTTTCCATGTCCGTTTACCGATGAGAAAGAGCCAAAAACATTAAACAAGCAAACCGCCCGATCCTCATGAAGAGAATCGGGCGGTGTTGATTGAGCTATATTACTTAGAGATCGAAGCGACAACCCCAGAACCGACGGTCCGGCCACCTTCACGGATCGAGAAGCGGAGACCCTGCTCCATCGCGATCGGTGCGATCAGCTTGATAGCAAGTTGAACATTGTCGCCCGGCATGACCATTTCTGTGCCTTCGGGAAGAACAACTTCACCGGTGACGTCCGTCGTGCGGAAGTAGAACTGCGGACGATAGTTCGCAAAGAACGGCGTGTGACGGCCGCCTTCTTCCTTCGACAGAACATACACTTCCGAAGTGAATTCCGTGTGCGGCGTGATCGAACCGGGCTTGCAGAGAACCTGGCCACGCTCAACTTCTTCACGGCCAACGCCGCGGATGAGCGCGCCGATGTTATCGCCAGCTTCACCCTGATCGAGCAGCTTACGGAACATTTCAACGCCGGTGACGACGGTCTTTTTCGTGTCCTTTAGGCCAACGATTTCGACTTCTTCGCCAACCTTCACAACGCCGGTTTCAACGCGGCCGGTAACAACCGTACCACGACCCGAAATCGAGAACACGTCTTCGATCGGCATCAGGAACGGCTTGTCGAGCGGACGCGCCGGCTGCGGAATGAAGCTGTCAACAGCCGCCATCAGCTTAAGAATGGCATCGCGGCCAATTTCAGGCTTGTCGCCATTGAGTGCGCATGTCGCCGAACCCTGAATGACGGGGATGTTGTCGCCGTCAAAGTCATAGTTGGAGAGCAACTCGCGAATTTCCATTTCGACGAGCTCGAGGATTTCGGCGTCGTCAACAAGGTCAACCTTGTTCATGAACACGACGAGCTGCGGCACGCCAACCTGACGGGCGAGCAGGATGTGCTCACGGGTCTGGGGCATCGGGCCGTCTGTGGCCGAAACGACGAGAATGCCGCCGTCCATCTGCGCGGCACCGGTGATCATGTTCTTCACATAGTCAGCGTGGCCCGGGCAATCGACGTGTGCATAGTGACGTGCGTCGGTTTCATATTCGACGTGTGCCGTCGAAATCGTGATACCGCGCTCGCGCTCTTCAGGAGCCTTGTCGATGTTGGCAAAGTCAACGGCGACACCGCCATTGGTTTCAGCCAGAATCTTCGAGATCGCTGCGGTCAGCGAGGTCTTACCATGGTCAACGTGACCGATGGTGCCGATGTTGCAGTGCGGCTTGTTCCGCTCAAATTTAGCCTTCGCCATTTTTCTAACCCTCGTTCTTCGATTGGTTCAATGTTTAGGATTGCGGGCGCTCGCCTGCTAATTCAGGCGCGCGCCTTAATCCGTCTTTCTCGATTAGGCAAGCTTTGCCTTGACCTCTTCCGCCACATTTGCCGGAACTTCGTCATAATGCGAAAATTGCATTGAGTATTGCGCACGGCCTTGTGTGAAGGACCGCAGCTGATTGACGTAGCCGAACATATTGGCCAGCGGGACCATGGCTTCGACAGCCTGCGCGTTGCCGCGTGTGTCTGTGCCCTGGATCTGACCACGACGTGAGTTCATGTCACCGATGACATCGCCCAGATAATCTTCCGGGGTGATGACTTCGACCTTCATGATCGGTTCGAGGAGCTTGATGCCCGACTTTTGAGCCGCTTCGCGCATTGCTGCACGACCGGCAATTTCAAAGGCCAATGCTGACGAGTCAACATCGTGATAGGCGCCATCATAAAGCTCGATTTCGAAATCGATGATCGGGAAGCCGATGAGCGAGCCGGACTCTGCGGTTTCGCGCATGCCCTTTTCAACCGACGGAATATATTCCTTGGGAATATTACCGCCCTTCACCGAGTCGATGAACACAATGCCCGCACCACGTTCGCCCGGCGTGACCGTGAACTTGACGCGACCGAATTGGCCCGAACCACCCGACTGCTTCTTGTGGGTGTAATCAATGTCGACCTTCTTCGCGAGATATTCGCGATAGGCCACCTGCGGCGCACCGACATTGGCTTCCACCTTGAATTCGCGCTTCATGCGATCGACAAGGATTTCTAGGTGAAGTTCACCCATGCCCTTGATGATCGTCTGGCCCGATTCATGGTCGGATGTAACGCGGAACGACGGATCTTCGCGTGCAAGGCGATTGAGCGCGATGCCCATCTTTTCTTGGTCAGCCTTGGTCTTGGGTTCCACCGCAACCTCGATAACGGGCTCCGGGAATTCCATACGCTCAAGGATGATCGGCGCGTTGATGGCGCACAGCGTGTCCCCTGTCGTCGTGTCCTTCAGGCCTGCCAGAGCGACGATGTCGCCGGCATAAGCCACCTGAATGTCTTCGCGGTCATTGGCGTGCATGAGCAACATGCGGCCAACCTTTTCCTTCTTATCCTTGACCGAGTTCATCACCTGCGACGCGGTTTCGAGCTTGCCCGAATAGATACGTGCGAAGGTGAGCGTTCCGACAAAGGGATCGTTCATGATCTTAAAGGCAAGTGCCGAGAAGGGCGCGTCGTCTGACGGCGGACGCGTATCCGGCGTTTCGCCATCCAGCTTGAGGCCTTCGACATCAGGAATGTCGAGCGGCGACGGCAGATAGTCGACAACAGCATCCAGCAGCGGCTGAACACCCTTATTCTTAAAGGCCGAACCGCACAGGATTGGCACGAACGAGAAGTTCAGCGTGCCCTTACGGATCAGCTTCTTCAGCGTATCGATATCCGGCTCATTGCCTTCAAGATAGGCTTCCATCACGTCATCGTCTTGCTCGACGGCCATTTCGATCAGCTCCGACCGCATTTGTGCAGCCTTTGCCTTCAGATCCTCGGGAATATCCTGATATTCAAACTGCGCGCCGAGCGATTCATCCAACCAGATGATTGCGCGGTTGTGCACGAGATCAACCAGACCCTTAAGCTGGCTTTCAATGCCGACCGGAATGTAGAGGACGATCGGACGCGCGCCGAGGCGGTCCTTGATCATGTCCACGCACATTTCGAAATTGGCACCCGTGCGATCGAGCTTGTTCACAAAGCACATGCGCGGGACGTGATACTTCTCAGCCTGACGCCAAACGGTTTCGGACTGCGGCTCAACGCCGGCCACGCCGTCAAAACAGGCGACCGCACCATCGAGAACGCGCAACGAACGCTCAACTTCAATCGTGAAGTCAACGTGGCCGGGTGTATCGATGATGTTGATGCGGTGGTCGTTCCAAAAGCAGGTCGTGGCAGCCGACGTAATCGTGATGCCGCGTTCTTGCTCTTGTTCCATCCAGTCCATGGTGGCTGTGCCTTCATGGACTTCACCGATCTTGTAAGACTTGCCGGTGTAGTAAAGGATACGCTCAGTCGTCGTGGTTTTACCCGCGTCGATGTGCGCCATGATACCGATGTTACGGTATTTTTCGAGAGGATGGCTGCGTGCCATGAGGAGTTCTCCGAAGGGGTGAGGCGCCCGTTAAGGCGCCTCGATTGTTACAGCGCGATTACCAGCGATAATGCGAGAAGGCACGGTTGGCTTCTGCCATGCGATGCGTGTCTTCACGCTTCTTCACAGCATTGCCACGGTTGTTGGCGGCATCCATCAGCTCACCCGACAAGCGGGCAGCCATGGTGTTTTCCGAGCGCGACCGCGCCGCCGAAATCAACCAACGAATGGCCAGAGCCTGGGCACGTTCTGTGCGGACTTCAACCGGAACCTGATAGGTTGCACCACCAACACGACGTGAGCGGACTTCGATGCCCGGCTTCACATTGTTGAGCGCGTCATGGAACACGCCGAGCGGTTCCTTCTTCGCCTTGGCTTCAACGGCTTCAAGGGCACCATAAACAATGCCTTCAGCAACCGACTTTTTCCCATCAAGCATGACGGAGTTCATAAATTTCGAGAGCACCACATCCCCAAACTTGGGATCGGGCAGAATTTCCCGCTTCTCGGGACGACGACGACGAGCCATATCAGCTTATCCTTCTAAATATATACCGGCTTACTTAGGACGCTTCGCGCCGTATTTCGAACGGCTCTGCTTGCGATCCTTCACACCCTGCGTGTCGAGCACGCCGCGCAGCACATGGTAGCGCACACCGGGAAGATCGCGAACACGACCGCCGCGGATCAGCACGACCGAGTGCTCCTGAAGGTTGTGGCCTTCACCGGGGATGTAGCTGATGACTTCACGACCATTGGTCAGACGAATCTTGGCCACCTTACGGAGGGCTGAGTTCGGCTTTTTCGGGGTCGTGGTGTAGACGCGCGTGCAGACGCCGCGCTTTTGCGGATTCTGCTCCATCGCGGGAACTTTTGATTTCGCCTTCTGAGGGGCGCGGCCCTTGCGGACCAACTGATTAATTGTTGGCATGAAGCCCTTCACCTTTACGAAGTTACTCTGATGCCCGGCAATGGTGCCTTCCTTGCGGAAAACACGAATCACCCCCAAGGCAAAAGCCCGGAGGAAATCCCCGCACAAACAGTGTTCAAGCGCTATGTAATGCCCGAAAGTCCTAGGGTTTGTGAGCAGGACTCACACGCACCAGATCGGTCGGACGAGGGCGGCCCTACCCGCCAGTCCCAAAAAGGTCAATGGGCAAGCCCCCGCCAGCCCGCCGGTTTTCCGATGTCCGGGCCGCTTCTGGACTGCTGTCCATGTGCATCAGTTGCGATGGAAAGGGCGCAACCAATTGGGACGCCCGCTTCCAATCGGCAGCCAGCCAGCTTTCATAATCTTCTGGGTGGAGAATAAGCGGCATGGCCTTTGGGTGAACAGAGCCGACCAGTGGATTGGCATCCGTCGTCAAAAAGGCAAAGCTTGGCACTTCGCTGTCCCGCATTATCCCGGCAAAGGCGAAGATGGGCTGAGAGGGAAGCGAAA
>RFSU01000240.1 GCA_009923795.1 Sphingomonadaceae bacterium | reverse complement strand
TATAGGTCCCCGGCAAATCGACCAGTTCCGCGGGGCGACCATCATCCAGCGATATGCGCCCAGAATGACGCTCCACGGTGACGCCGGGATAATTGCCCGTCTTTTGGCGCGCACCCGTCAAGGCATTGAAGAGCGCGCTTTTCCCGGCATTGGGATTGCCGACAAGGGCGACGAGCGGCAGCGCACTCATAGCGGCGCGACCGTCACGGCAGAGGCATGGGCCAAGCGAATGGCAACCGTCATCCGGCCAACGCGGACGGCCAGTGGATCTCGCGCCAAAAGCCAGCCCCGGTGCAGCGGTTCAACCTCGACCCCAGCTTCAAAGCCAAGGCAGCGCAGCCGGTGCCCCTCAGCCTCTCCAAGCTGAGACCAGTCCACATCCACGATCCGCGCGATCTTATTCAAAGGCAATGTGTCCAGCTGCACTCGACATCCTGAAAATCTGCATTAGTTGCGAGTGATTATCATTTACGACTGGAAATAGCTAGAAAAATCAGCGGGCGGGATAGCGCAACCGCCCCAAAAACCGGGCCATGCTGAACATGGGAACGCCACCTTGTGTCCATTTAGCCTTAGCCGTTTCAAAGCGCATCACGCCATCAATGCGGCGGGCGAGAAAGGCGCGGGTGTCCGCCCAATCTTCGCTCTCATCATTGACGAAGATGAGGAGTGTGGCGGCATAGACCGATCCAAGGATCGCCCGTTTCGTGTAATGATTATAGTCGGTCGACTGATCACCGGCCGCGCGCCACATATGGTCGGCTGCCCGCCAGCCCAATTGGGCTGCGGTTTTCGCCTGCAGGGGATTGGCCAAAATGGCGTGCGCCCGGCGCAAGGCTTCCCGATGCGGAGCCAATATGGCCAGACGGGTTTCAACCAGTCTGGTGATCCGATCCCGGATTTTAAGGGCCGCCAGTTGATCAGGGAGGCAGGCCAGAGCCATGGCGGCGTCCACATGGGCGAACCACGCATCGATCATCTCAATAGCGCCGCCGCGAAACGCCAATTGCGCGACATCCTGATCAATGCCCAGACGATCCGCAGTTGCGCACAGGGCGGCTTTGCTCCAGCCGTCAAAGGCTGCATCCTGAGGCAATTCAGACGCCAGAATAGGCCGAAGCTCATCTAGCGTCATGTCTTGGTAATTGTCCGGCACGGCAGCGTTTTCCCAGCAAGAAGGTGACACGCCCTAGATGGGGTGATAGGATTGGTTCGTCAATCAATGCTTCAACACTATGGGGGATCGTCTCAATGGCGAAATTTTTTGGAAACCTGAATGCGGTGCTGGCCGCAGGTCTTGTCCTGATGCTGGCCGTTCTGATCGGTGTGCAGGGCAGCTTTGATACAAATTATCTCTGGCGCTGGGCCCATGTGATCTCTGGGATCATGTGGATTGGCCATCTTTATTATTTCAACTTCACGCAAATGCCGACCATGCCGAATATTCCGGCCGAGCAAAAACCCGCCGTGTCGAAGCATATCGCCCCGGCAGCGCTCTTCTGGTTCCGTTATGGCGCCCTTGCGACCATCGTAACCGGCCTCGTCGTCACCATGCAGGCGGGCTATGCGCATGAAGCCTTCACGCTGCAGCCTCCGTTCCGAACGATCGGCATTGGCATGTGGCTGGCCCTGATCATGGGCTTCAACGTCTGGTTCATCATCTGGCCGAACCAGAAAAAGGCGCTTGGAATCGTCGCTGCTGATGATGCGACCAAGGCTAAGGCTGCAACCACGGCAATGATCTTCAGCCGCACCAACACGCTGCTGTCCATTGCGATGCTCTATTGCATGATCTCCGCCGAAAGCGGCTATTGATCCTTTGATCGATCGGTCTGGCGCACAAGAATGAGCGCCAGGCCGATCATCGCAGCACCGAGCAGATCGGGTGCCGCCAGCGTCTCACCATAGCTGATCCAGCCCATCGTGGCGGAGACAACAGGCTGAGTGAGCAGCGCCAAACCAAAGACCAGCGGGCTGACCCGCCCCAGCGCAAACACCATCATGCCCTGCCCAATGAGCTGGCTAACCACCGCGAGCGCGATGACTGGCGTCCAATTATGCGGCATAATCTGTTCACCCAAAACCATGGCGATCAGGAGCAACGGCGGGACAGTCGCCACCGTTGACCAAGACAGCAGCGACCAGCTGGGAAGCGACTGGCGCGCATTGGCAATGGCAATCAAATATCCCGTGTAGAGGATGCCCGCGGCCAAGCAGAGCATATCGCCAATCAGATTATCCCGGCTGAGTTCAGCCGACCGACCGACCAGCAAGAGCGCACCCATGGCCGCCATGCCAAAGGCCCAGGCCTCCCGCTTATTGGGCAGGCTGCGGGCAACCAGAAACCCCCAAATGGGAAAGAAGAGGCTCGCCGCATTGGCAAAGAGCGTGGCGTTGGCCATTTTCGTCTTGAGGATACCAATGTGCCAAGCGGCCAAGTCGACGGCGAAGAACAGGCCGGACAACAGCATCGTCCAATAAAGGGCGTTGCTTGGCAGGGTCAGCGGCTGGCGACGATATCCCGCGATCAGGAACAGCACAGGGGCGGCC
>RFSU01000239.1 GCA_009923795.1 Sphingomonadaceae bacterium | reverse complement strand
CCTCCCGCATGCGGGAGGGGAGAAAAGGCGCACCACCGATCAGCTAAGCGCCGCTTTGACCAGCGCACTGGCCTTTGACATGTCGAGGTTCGCGGCGTGGCGGTCTTTCAATGTGGCCATCACCCGGCCCATATCTTTGACGGTCTCAGCGCCCAGCTCTGCCTTGATCGCTTCAATCGCGGCGGAGGTTTCGGCATCGCTCATCTGTTGCGGCAGAAAGGCTTCGATAATCACGATTTCGGCCGCTTCGATATCGGCGAGTTCCTGACGGCCGCCCTTCACATAAAGATCAATCGATTCGCGGCGCTGCTTCACCATTTTCTGCATGACTTCGGTGACGAGCAGATCATCATCCGTCGGAGCCTTGCCGGTGCGTGCTTCAATGTCGCGGTTCTTAATCGCGGCTTGGATGAGCCTTATGGTCGCGGTTTTTGGCTTATCTCCGCCCTTCATGGCGGCTACCAGCGCGGCTGTAATATCGTCGCGAATCATGATCTTCTCTCGATTAAAAAGGAAAGAATGGCCCATAGCTGGGGAAAACCTTTTTTAATAGATTGACGCTCTGCCGCCCCGTCTCTAGCGGGAATGCCTTAGCGACATTGACGAAATTTATTTGAAGGAGCGCCCCTCATGGCCGACCCCACCAGCACGCGCGCGCCCAGCGGAGCGACAGGCGTTCTGGTTTTGGAGTCGGGTGAGGTCATCTGGGGCCGGGGCTTTGGCGCTGAGGGCGCGGCCGTTGGTGAAGTCTGCTTCAATACCGCCATGACGGGGTATCAAGAAGTGATGACGGACCCCAGCTATGCCGGGCAAATCATCAATTTCACCTTCCCCCATATCGGCAATGTCGGCACCAATGCCGAAGATATTGAAGCAACCAACCCGCATGCTCTGGGCTGCATCGTTCGGGAAGATGTGACCAACCCGTCAAATTTCCGCAACACGCAGGATTTTGTTCAGTGGATGACGGTCAATGGCCGGATCGGTATTTCAGGCATTGATACACGTGCTTTGACGCGCCTGATCCGTGTGAAGGGCGCGCCTAACGCTGTCATCGCGCATAATGCCAAGGGTCAGTTTGATATTGCCGCTCTGCTCGCGCAGGCAAAGGCTTGGCCCGGCCTTGAGGGCATGGACTTGGCCAAAACAGTCTCCACCACCCAAAGCTATGGCTGGTCCGACGGGCTTTGGACATTGAACCAAGGCTATGCCGCAAACAGCGCAAACCCAAATGGCCCGCGCGTGGTCGCGATTGATTATGGGATTAAGCGGAATATCTTGCGCAACCTGATTGATGCTGGCGCGCAGGTGACGGTCGTGCCTGCGACCGCAAGTTTTGAAGACATCATGGCGCACACCCCAGATGGCCTGTTCCTCTCTAACGGCCCGGGGGATCCAGCTGCGACGGGGGTTTATGCCGTGCCCGTCATCGGCCAATGGCTGGATACGAAGAAGCCGCTTTTCGGCATTTGCCTTGGTCATCAGATGCTGGGCTTGGCCGTCGGCGCAAAGACCGAAAAAATGCATCAGGGCCATCGTGGCGCAAACCACCCGGTTCAGCGTTTGAATGACGGTGCGGTTGAAATTACATGCATGAACCACGGCTTTGCTGTGGATGCAGACACGCTGCCCGGCAATGCGCGGGCAACGCATGTGTCGCTCTTCGATGGCTCCAATTGCGGCTTTGAGCTGATCGATCAGCCGGCCTTTAGCGTCCAATATCACCCAGAAGCGTCCCCCGGCCCGCAGGACAGCCATTATCTGTTCGAAAAATTTGTCGGGATGATGGGATCAAAATAATGCCGAAAAGAACCGACATCACCTCCATTCTTGTCATTGGCGCTGGCCCGATTGTTATCGGCCAGGCCTGCGAGTTCGATTATTCCGGAACTCAGGCGATCAAGGCACTGAAGGAAGAGGGCTATCGCATTGTCCTCGTCAATTCCAACCCAGCGACGATCATGACCGATCCGGAATTGGCGGACGCAACCTATATTGAGCCGATTACGCCCGAGATTGTGGCGAAGATCATTGAGAAAGAGCGGCCCGACGCGGTTTTGCCGACTATGGGCGGGCAGACGGCGCTGAATACGGCGCTTGCGCTGTTCCATGATGGCACGCTTGAAAAATTTGGCGTGACGATGATCGGCGCGGATGCCGAGGCAATCGATAAAGCGGAAGACCGGATCAAGTTCCGCAATGCGATGGACAAAATTGGTCTGGAATCCGCGCGCTCCGGCATTGCCCACTCGATGGAGGAGGCCTGGACGGTGCAGAAGACGCTCGGTTTTCCCACCGTGATTCGCCCCAGCTTCACATTGGGCGGGACGGGTGGCGGCATTGCTTACAACGCCGAGGAGTTCGAGGTGATCTGCAAACGTGGCCTGGAGGCCTCGCCCACTTCCGAGCTGCTGATCGAAGAGTCGCTGCTGGGCTGGAAAGAGTACGAGATGGAGGTTGTGCGCGACAAGGCGGACAACTGCATCATCGTCTGCTCGATTGAAAACCTGGACCCCATGGGGGTGCACACCGGCGACTCCATCACGGTGGCGCCG
>RFSU01000238.1 GCA_009923795.1 Sphingomonadaceae bacterium | reverse complement strand
TGGGTGGAGGTGCGCGATAGGGGCGTTGGCATCCCGGCCACGCAGCGTGCAGAGGCCTTACGCCGCTTTGGACGGCTTGACCCTTCGCGCACCGGCTTTGGCGCGGGGCTGGGCCTGTCGCTTGTCCAAGCGGTCGCCCGGCTGCACGGCGGCACAATAGAGTTGGGCGATGCCAAACCGGGTCTGATAATCCGGCTTTCTATCCCGCTCTAACCTTTGACGGACACAGCCCGACCCTCAGGGCTTCTCATTGCTGTCGATATGACGCAGAAGGGGCAGATCATATGAGGTTGAGGAGAGCGGGCGGATGGGCCGCAAATATTTCGGAACCGATGGCATCAGGGGGCGCACCAATGCCTCTGCGATGACAGCAGACATGGCGATGAAAGTCGGCATGGCCGCTGGCGCGCATTTTGTGCGCGGCGACCATCGTCACCGGGTCGTCATCGGCAAGGATACCCGCCTGTCTGGCTATATGCTGGAAAATGCGTTGGTCGCCGGGTTTACCTCGGTTGGCATGGATGTTGTGCAAATCGGGCCAATGCCAACGCCTGCGGTGGCCATGCTGACGCGCTCCATGCGGGCGGATCTGGGCGTGATGATCTCGGCCAGCCACAATCCTTATGAAGATAATGGCATCAAGCTGTTCGGGCCGGATGGCTATAAGCTGTCGGACGCGGATGAGAGCGCGATTGAAGCGTTGATCGACAGCGCGCCTTCTCTGGCCCAATCCAACAAAATCGGCCGCGCTCGTCGCGTCGAAGATGCGCGAGGCCGCTATATCCATTTTGCGAAAAACTGCTTTCCGGAAGAGTTGCGGCTCGACGGATTAAAGGTTGTGATCGATTGCGCGCATGGCGCGGCCTATAATGTGGCACCCGCAGCTCTTTGGGAGCTGGGCGCCGAGATCATCCCCATTGGCGTCACGCCCAATGGCACCAACATCAACGATGCCTGCGGATCAACCGCCCCGATGCTGCTTCAGGAAACGGTGGTCGCAAGCGGGGCCGATATCGGCATTGCGCTGGATGGGGATGCCGACCGGTTGATCATCGTGGATGAACAAGGCCGGATCGTTGATGGCGATCAGATTATGGCGCTGATCGGCTCTAGCTGGGCCAAACGTGGCGCGCTGACGGGCGGTGGGGTCGTTGCAACCGTCATGTCCAATTTGGGGCTGGAGCGGTTTCTGCAATCACAAGGCCTGACGCTGGAGCGTACCAAAGTTGGCGATCGTTATGTGCTGGAACGGATGCGCGCGGGCGGCTTTAATGTTGGCGGTGAACAATCTGGCCATATGATCCTGAGCGAATATGGCACGACGGGCGATGGTCTGGTCGCAGCGCTTCAGGTGCTGGCCGAATTGGTGCGACAGGGACGCGCCGCAAGTGACGTTCTGCACCTGTTTGAACCCGTGCCGCAGCTGTTGAAAAATGTGCGATTTGCAGGCGGAAAGCCGCTTGAAGATGCGTCCGTCAAAGCCGTGATTGCCGCAGCCGAGGCAGAGTTTGAAGGCATTGGCCGTCTCGTCATCCGGCCATCTGGCACGGAGCCTGTCATTCGTGTCATGGCCGAAGGCGATGACGCGGATCAGGTGACCCGGCTGGTCGATGCCATTTGCGACGCAGTCCGAAAGGCAGCGGCCTGATGCTGGAGATGCGGCCCGATTGTGAACGCTGCGGCACGGACTTGCCCGCCCATGTTGGTGGTGCCTTTATCTGCTCCTTCGAATGCACCTTCTGTGCGGATTGTGCAGAGGCCGTTGACGAACGCTGCCCCAATTGCGGCGGAGAATTGCTCGACCGCCCCACACGCGCCAAGGCGTTGCTCGACAAGCACCCAGCCGCGACCGAGCGGCGCTTCAAGCCATGACGGCGCGCATCCTGACTATTGCCGGCTCTGATTCCGGAGGCGGTGCAGGCATTCAGGCGGACATCAAAACAATCACCATGCTTGGCGGCCATGCCATGACGGCAATCACGGCCATTACTGCGCAGAACACATTGGGCGTAACGGGCGTCCATGCCATTCCAGCGGATATGGTCATTGCACAGATCGATGCTGTGGCCAGCGATATCGGCATCGATGCGATCAAGATCGGCATGATTGGGGCCGCTGAAACGGCGCACCGGGTGGCGGAACGCATCGCGGGGATTGGTGCGCCGATTATATTTGACCCTGTCATGATTGCCACCAGCGGATCGGCGCTTGCGGATGACGAGACCATCGCCGTCTTTGCCCGTTTGATGGATATGGCGACGCTCACGACGCCCAATTTGCCGGAACTGGCCGCCTTGGGCGGGGAAGCAGAGGCGCTGCGCCAAGCCGGCACTTTGCTCATCAAGGGCGGTCATGCCGAAGGCGATGTCTTAGTTGATCGACTGGTTGATCGGTCAGGAGAAGTCGCGCGCTGGGAAAGCCCTCGCATTGCGACAACTAGCACCCACGGCACTGGCTGTACTTTGGCTTCTGCCATTGCGACGGGGCTTGGCCAAGGCATGACGTTGACTGATGCCATTGCCCGTGCACGCCAGTTTGTTCGGGCAGCACTCATCGCCGCGCCAAGCCTCGGGCAAGGCCATGGCCCAATGGGGCATCAACATGTTGAG
>RFSU01000237.1 GCA_009923795.1 Sphingomonadaceae bacterium | reverse complement strand
GGCGCGGCAGTTTCAGCTGGTCTCTTCGGTTGGGGCGCATGCTGCATCGCGCAACTTTTATCTGGGCACCAAGGGCAAGGTTGAAACAAGCCTTGCCAATGTCGGCTTTGACAGAATTGATATCCTGCGGCCGGGGTTGTTGCGGGGCAGCCGGTCTGGCCCGGTCCGCATTGGGGAACGGATTGGCATCGCTCTTAGTCCCCTCACAGATATGCTGACTCCGGCGGTTCTGTCTCATTATCGATCCATTCCTGCTGCCTGTGTGGCATCGGCACTCGTCAGATTGGCCGGCGCGCCAGAGGCGGGGACATTCATCCACCAAAATGATGAGATGCGGGCCCACGCGCTGACGCAGCAGCGTTAGGCTTTTCGTTCGGGACTGCTGGTTTTCGGAATGGCGCAACATGCGTCGATTTCGGAGTATTTTCACCGCGACTTTAAAGTTCAATGTCGGTATTATACAATCGGTGCTGATCATGAAAAGGAATGGCGATGGAGATCGGGTCATTGCAGAGCAGCATCACAAGCGCGCCCGCTGTGGTCGTGCTCTCCTCAGATTCGGTGTTGGCGCTAGAGGTCTATCGCCCACTTGCTGGGCTGTCGGCACGGGTGACGCACCACCCCCTTGGAGAACCGCTCCGTCTTGCTGGGCTGGCGGGCGCGCCAGATTTGCTGGTGGTCGCGCTGTCGACTGAGTGCGGCGCGCTGGATTTTCTGGAACCCTTTATGGCGCAGGCAATGGCAGTGCACTGCCCGGTTATTTTGTCGGCACCCCTAACGGTCATAGATCAGATGCCAGCCAGCGTTTGGCATGGGTGTCAGGCATTATTGTCTGATCCGGACGAAGTTGATCTGGCCAGTGCGGCAGCCTTTGCCTTGAGTGCCCGGCCGGGGATCCTGAATGATGTATCGCGTGATCTAGATGCAGAGCGGTTGCAGCGGCTGGCCGATGAGGTGGGGCGGATTGCGCGGACATTGGCAACCATGTCGGCATCCGTGCACCTGCCCAATGGAGCTGTGGCCGACATGCGTCACCAGTTTTTTGCCGAGACGGAAAGCCTCATAGATGTGCCGACCGCACATGATGTGCGCGCCATGATCCGCCTGCGCCGCCTGCGCGACCGGTTTTTTGACAGCAGCCTGTTTGCCGATCCGGCTTGGGATATGTTGCTCGACCTGATGGCCGCCCGGCTGGAGCGTGTTCAGGTTGCCGTGTCGAGCCTGTGTATCGCAGCACATGTGCCGCCGACAACGGCGTTACGCTGGATCAAGCTGATGACAGATAATGGCCTGTTTGAACGGGTGGCCGATCCGGGGGATGGACGGCGGATCTTCATTCGACTGTCCGATGCATCGCGGCGCAAATGGCCCGGCTGCTCCAATCTGTGCGCCATTCGGCAGCTGCAATGGTTTAAATCGGCATTGTCCTTGACGTGACTGTCAAGCTGACAGATCACGGGCGTAAGGAGTGCCCAATGACCCTGATTGTGACCGAAAAAGAAGATGCAATTGCGATTGTGACGCTCAATCGCCCAGAAGCGATGAATGCTCTTTCTGCTGATCTGCGGACAGAATTGGCAGAAACATTGGTGCGGCTCGAGGCGGATGACGACGTCCGCGTGATCATTCTGACCGGGGCGGGGGAGCGCGCCTTTACGGCAGGGCTTGATCTGAAAGAACTGGGTGCCGACACCAGCAATTTGGGCGCGGCCAATGCGCAAGACCCGGCGCGCAATCCTGTTAAGGCGGTGGAAGCCTGCTCCAAGCCAGTGATTGGTGCGATTAATGGGGTTGCCATTACCGGCGGGTTTGAACTTGCCTTGGCGTGTGACGTTCTGATTGCGTCCACCAATGCGCGCTTTGCGGACACCCATGCCCGGGTCGGCATTCTGCCCGGCTGGGGCTTATCGCAGAAGCTATCGCGCTTGATTGGGATTTATCGGGCGCGGGAATTGTCGTTCACGGGCAATTTTGTCGACGCACAAACCGCTCGCGATTGGGGCCTGGTCAATCATGTGGTGCCGCCCGAAGAGTTGCTGAATAGGGCCAAGCGGATGGCGCAGGATATGGCCAGCATCGACCCATTGATGCTCGGCCAATATAAGAATTTGATTAATCAAGGGTTTGAAGCAAGTTTTGGCGAAGGCTTGGCGCTGGAGGCACAGATTTCCAGCGCCGCCAATGGCCGTGTTTCGGCCGATGATGTTGAGGCGCGGAGGCGTGCCGTTCTCAATCGTGGGCGCACACAGGCGCAGTAATTGATTTTCAGGAGATAGATTATGGACAGCTTCCGGCCAGATTTGCTTGCAGGAAAAGTGGCCTTTGTCGCGGGCGGAACCAGCGGCATTAATTTGGGCATTGCTAAGCGCCTTGCCCAATTGGGCGCGCATGTCGCGGTCTGCGGTCGAGACCCTGAGAAAGCGCAGAATGCCGCGCGTGAAATTGGTGAAGGCGCGCTCGGCCTGTCCGCAGATGTGCGGGATTATGGCGCTATCCGCGCCGCGATGGAGCATGTTGTCGATCGCTTTGGGAAGATGGATATTGTTGTGTCGGGTGCGGCGGGCAATTTTCTGGCCCCTGTTTTGGGCATGTCGGCCAATGCCTTTCGCAC